>NZ_JBSSDA010000002.1:0-246783 GCF_054060305.1 Thermostichus sp. OS-CIW-31
AGAGAATCGACAAGTGCGGGGAGTCCATGTATCCCGACGCTGATGCTTTGCATACAGCGCGGGACTTATAGCTCCCCGCGCCCCTCCTTTGTTAAAAAAACAGGATACGCTCGTAACAGCGGTGCAGAGCAGTATGTTCAGAGCCCACGACTCTGCCGGTTTGCGCCTTTTGATTGCGGTTGCCCTGTTGCTGGGGAGCATGGCCAGCTGGCGGCAGGATCGTCTTTTGGCAGTGATGGGCCTGGTGGGTGCAGCCGCCATCTCTGCCTTTACCCGTCCGGCCATCTTGGCCTACAACCGTGGTCGAGAACGGTGGCTGAACCGGGATTTGCTGGGGGCTATTGAACAGCTCAGCTTGGCTCTGCAACGGGATCCCTGCCTGGCCAACGCCTACATTTTGCGGGGAGAAGCCTACTTTGCCCTCGGCCAAGTTCCCCAGGCCCTGGAGGATTTCGGCCAGGCGATCCGGTTGGCCCCGCGGCGACCAGAACCCTATTTTTACCGCGGGCTGATTCGTCAATCTCAGGGGGATCTCCAGGGAGCAACGGCGGAGTTTGCTGAGCTGGCGCGCCTACACCCCAATGTCCCCCACCACCTCAGCTTGGCCAACCTGCTCATGCAACAGGGATCCCTGCCTTTGGCCCTAGCTCATCTGGATGAAGCCATTCGCTTGGATCCCACCTCAGCACTTGCCTATTCCCAGCGAGCCCGTTTGCACAGCTACCTGGGCGAATGGGAGGCGGCTTTGGCCGATTGGTCACAGGCTATTGACTGGGATCCCAGCCCGGCCCATTACTACCAGCGGGGTGTGGCTTATGCCTGTGGTGATCACTTTGACGAGGCCATTGCCGACCTCAGCCGCAGCTTAGAAAGAGAACCCCAGCAGCCCAACGTTCTCTACATCAGGGGCAACCTTCTCTATGCGCTGGGGGAGATCAAAGCTGCTTTGGACGACTACGAGCGGGCCTTTCGCCTGGAAGCGGATATGAACCGGATTGACCTCTCCGACGAGTATGGCTTGTACGGACGAGGGCTGGCCTACTGGAATATGGGGGATAAAGCGACAGCTTTTTCGGATTTGCAAGCAGCTCTGCAGGTCAGCCGCCAACATCACAACCTGGCTCTGGAGCAGCGGGTGCGCCGGTCTCTGCTGCAACTGAGCGATCCCGACTGGGATCCTGCGCAATCTGCCTAGCGGGATTTGATTGATTGATTTGCAGGTGCCTCCCCTGACGCTGCAACTCCACGACGCTGCCGCTGAGGCCCAGATCCCGAAACGCCTGCAGCGGCTGACAGAGTTTTCTGTTCCTGAGGCAGCGGGGGGTTGAGACCGAAGCAGTAGCCGACATTGCGCACTGTGTGGATCAAGCTGGGCTGGCGCGGATCCCGTTCCAGCTTTTTGCGCAACGAGAGGATATGGGTATCGACGGTGCGAGGGTTATCGGTGGAATCCGGCCATGCTCGCTCTAGTAGCTCTAGACGAGAGACGGGATCCCCGTCCGCCTGCACCAGCACCATCAGCAGGCTAAACTCCTGAGGCGTGAGGTCGATCCCTTCCCCAGCCAAGGCGACGCGCCGTTGCACCAGGTCAATTTTGAGATCCCCATACTGCAGAAAGGTGGGAGGAATATGACGCTGTCGCCGCCGAGCCAAGGCTAGAAGGTGGGCATCCAGCAGTTGCATACTAAAGGGCTTGGTGAGGTAATCGTCCGCTCCTGCTTCTAGGCCGGCGATAATGTCCGCTTCGGATCCCCGGTGGGAGAGTAGCAAAATCAGCAGATCGTACTGGCGATGGGCCCACCGGCACAATTGCAGCCCGCCGCGGTTGGACAGCTCCGCATCCAAAATCAGCAGGTGAATGGGCTGGTGTTGCAGCAGAGTCTTTGCTTGGCGAAGGGTCTCTGCTTCCCAAACTTGGTGTCCGGCCTGTTGCAAATGCCAACACAGCAAGCTGCGCAGATGAGGGTTGCCTTCTGCCAGCAAGATGTGCAAGGGTTGCATGGCTGTTCGGTTGGGATCCCGCCCACATCATAGTGCTCCGCACCGCTGACGCGACAGTGCTCCGCACCGCTACCGCGACAGTGCTATGCCTACGGCACCCTAACGGGAACCGCACCGCTACCGCGACAGTGCTATGCCTACGGCACCCTAACGGGAACCGCACTGCTGTCCCAGTAGATAGCGAGTCACCTTGGACTCCGTCCCGCTAGCGCGAACGGGCAATGCTGTTCGCTTCTGGCAGCGCGCGGCGTTATAGACTGACAATCTCTACCAAGACCAAGGTGCTCCGCACTGCTGACGCGATGGCCAATTCTCTCCCCCCCATTTCCGAGCGCAAACAGGATCACCTGGACATTGTTCTGCAGCAGGATGTGGCTGCCAAAGGGATCCGCACCGGGTTTGAGCGGTTTTTCTTTGAGCATGTGGCGCTGCCGGAGCTGCTGTTGCCGGAGATCGACCTAAGCTGCGAATTCTTGGGAAAACGCCTACAGGCACCCCTGCTCATCAGCAGCATGACGGGGGGAACAGAGGCTGCCCATGAGCTAAACCGACAACTGGCCGCCGCTGCCCAACAGTTGGGTATTGCCATGGGGGTGGGATCCCAGCGGGCAGCCTTGGAACATCCAGAGCTAGCCCGGACTTACCAGGTGCGCCAAGTGGCCCCGAATATTCTGCTGCTGGCCAACCTGGGTGCCGTTCAGCTCAACTACGGCTATGGGTTGGAGCAGGCGCGACGGGCGGTGGAGATGATCGAGGCGGATGCGCTGATTCTGCACCTCAATCCTCTCCAGGAGGCGGTTCAGCCCCAAGGGGATCCCGACTGGCGTGGATTGTATGGCCGCATCGAACGGTTGGTGGCGCAGTTACCGGTGCCGGTGGTGGTGAAGGAAGTGGGCAATGGCCTCAGTGCCAAAGTAGCCCAGCAGCTGGCCGAATGCGGCGTGGCAGCCCTGGATGTGGCGGGAGCGGGCGGCACCAGTTGGAGTGAGGTGGAGGCCCATCGCCAAACAGATGCTCTCAAAAAACGCATTGCCCACAGCTTCAGGGACTGGGGGATCCCAACGGCTTTGTCCCTGCTGGAAATTCGTCGCCTGCTGCCGGACTTACCCCTGGTGGCCAGCGGCGGCATCCGCAATGGCATCGACGCGGCCAAAGCTATCCGTCTGGGAGCCGATGTGATAGGTATGGCCGCCCCCGCTTTACACGCCGTCTCCCAAGGACAGATGCAGGCAGTGGTGGACACCTTTCGCGCCGTGATCGAGGAGCTGCGCATTGTTGCCTTTTGCACTGGATCGGCCAACTTGGCTCGGCTGCGACAAGCTACCCTGCGGCGGCAGGATACTTGGGATCCCTTGCCCTAAACTCCAAGCACTTGCCACAAACTGAGGGTCAATACCAGAGCCCCCAGATGATAGGGCCACTGTATGCTTTGTCGAGATGCTTTGTCGAGCTATTTTGCCGGTCAGCACCCAGGAGAGAACCAGAGCCAAGATAGCGTGGATCCCTGGAAAAACCGAATCACCGCCCGGTAAACCTGCCAGAGATAGAAAGAAGGGATCCCGGCTGGGAGAAAGTTGCTCAGGTTACCAGCAGCACCTAACCTGCCTCCATACCTGCCTCGCCTCCATCTGGACGGTCAAGGCAAGTGCAATTGTCGGCTAATCCGCACCATCGGCCCCAGTCCCAGTCCCGTTGGGTTCAAAGCCTGCATCTCAAACAAGGCCAGAATGTGGCGCACTTGCAGCTCTGGGCGCGTAGAATTCACCCCCATCGCCACCACCAAGCCGCAATAGCCACCCGTATCCCGGCAACGCCGCTCCCAGCGCTTGCGAGCCATAGAGTGGACGGGATCATCTTCGGGAAACTCTCCAAACAGGTGCAGATCGCGATTGCCCGTTTGCACAATTTCCAAGTCGTAGCGATCGCCATCGAAGGGATCCACCCCTGTGTTGAAACAAACGCCCTGGGGCCCGCCTTCCCCACGCAAATTCTCGATGAGCTGCTTTGCTTTTGATCGAGAGGTGCGCACAATCACCACCGGCAGCCCTTCTCCATTTTTCACCAGCTTGCTTTGGGGGAGGGGATGCCATTGCCCCGTGCGCCGCAGCATTTCCACCGTTGTCCACGGCAAGACCCCCAGACCTATCTGCGCCCCTTCCGGCACCAAATCATCCCGCAGCAGGGTTTGGGCAGGTTCTTCCTCCTCCCCTTCCAGCTGCAGCAGCTCTTCAGCCACGTCCGGCAGAGTGCGCACCTGCACCGAAAGGGTTGCTCCCTTCTCTTGGGGGTTGGGAATGCGGTACCGGCCTTGATAGGGTCGAAAGTCATCTTCCAGCTTGCGGTGGTACTGCTTGAAGAAGCGATGCAAGGCTTCCAAGGCCACCGATAAGGCCGCCGCCTCATCCTCCTGCAAAGTCACGCGCAAGCCTTCCAGGGGGTGAATGGTGCCGAAGTTCGGCTCAATTTCCTCGGGATCCAAATCTGCCAAGTCCAGATCCGGCAGTTCGTTAAGTTCAGGATTGCGAGCTTGGAATGTGAGATAGAGACAATCTTGTCTGAGGAAGGCTTCCTCCATCTCTTCGGGAGTATCCGGCTGGCCCGCATCCTGGCGAAACTGTTTAAGAGAGGGCAGCGAGCGATAAAAAAGCACCCCATACTCCATGCCCAACCGCCCCATCACCGAGACGTAAAGGGTTTGGATGTCCCAGTGATCTAGGTCGATGGCCAAGATTTGGTGATCCTCTAGGTAATCCCAGGGGGCATCTCGCCAGAGGGTAAGGGCTTTGCCGGCCAGCAACTCAACATAGTGTTCCGGCAGAGGGGGAGGGATCCGTTCGTTGGCCTCTTCAAAGCTCTGCAGGATCTCATCGATTAGAGGCAATTCCGGCTGGCATTCCACCTTGATGTCCAGCTCGTGCAGGATGCCGCGCAAGAAAAATTGCACCTCTCGATCCCGCACGATGATCTTCTGGGGACGAGCAGGTGAGGCAGCATGGGGCCGCTCCATAGCCATGATCAAGGTTCGCACCATCGGCTCAAAGCCAGAATCGGCGGGCACCACTTCCATGGCCCGTACCACGCCCTGAACGCCATCTACCCAAAGAATGCACTCCCCTTCCGTTTGGGATCCCATGGGTGGCGATCCTGAGAGCTTGTGGCGATCCCCTTCCCACACGGAGGGCACCTGGGGCAGCTTTTGCAATCGACGAACCGTAGCGGCTGGGAGACCGGACATAGACATCCAAGAAGAATCAGGAGAACAACCCAATCGGCTGAGTAGGTATGCCAAACTGAGCAGGGATCGGCCTTGGCCTCCTGTCAACAAGACCTAGGGATCCCGCTAATGCCAATCTAACCACCAGTGTAGAAGCTGAGTTCGGCTTCAGCGAGAGGAGACAGCAGAGCCAAGTTCCATGGCACCAGAAGCTGATGGTCAGATTCGAACTGACGACCGCTCGATTACAAGTCGAGTGCTCTACCAACTGAGCTACATCAGCAATTTCTGCTCACCGATTCTAGCATTTGTCCCCTGCGAACTGGGGCTCGCAGGGAAGGACGCCCAGCCGACTTCACGAGTCAGCTACTGCCGATCCACTGCTGGGCGAGCAATGGGAGCCAGGTAGATCACCAAAGCCCCTGCCAGAAACCCCAAGACGTTGCGCAAGACCGGGATCCAATCCTGCGTGCGTGTGACCACCGGGCCGATACCGAAAGCCCCGAACAAAATGAACCACAGGGGAGAAATGAGCAAGGCCCAACGCCAGTTAAACAGCTCCTCCGCATGGCGGGGCTTGCCGGCAAACCCAAGGACAATCCCCCCCAAAATCGAGGTCACCAGCGTTAGGATCCACTGCTCTTGAGGCAGGCCGGGCACCACACGGCAGCCCCCCTGATGAAAGCAGCGATCCAAGACATCAACGGTCTCTAAGATGGCGCGGTGGGTGCCGTGCTCCCGCACATAGAATTGGTTGCCAAAGCGAGATTGCAGCTCAATCCAAAAGGTACGTGGCAAGATCTCGCGCACAGCATCCCCCACATTAAACGCCAGTAAGTTGCCCCCCCTGGGATCCGCCACCATCAGAACGCTGCGCTCATTCAAGCCCCAGTATTCCTTCACCTGACGACCCGGTGTTTGGTCGAACTGAGTCAGCACCCGCAGCTTCCAGCCGGTGTCTTGCTCTAACTTGTTCAGATGCTGGGCCAGTTGAGCTTCCTGATTGCTGGTCAACTGATCCGCTAAGTCCAAGACCGGCACAGGCGGCTGGGGCAACTCCATCGGCACCACCGGCAGGGCAGGTTGCGCCCAGGTCAGGGATCCCCCACCCACCGCAATCAACAGCCCAAGGCAAAAGCCCACCCCAATGTGGAGTATCCGTTGCCACTCGATGCTCATGCTGATCCCTCTCTTAGCTTTGACGCTGAGATACTGAGAAATGATGTTAAGAAATGTTTCAATTTCTTATAGATCTATCATGCACCGGAACAAGACGTTTGGCCAGAGGGATCCCGAGGAAGCAGCGGTGGCGAGGGCGATGTTTATATCAAGCTGGGGCTAAAGGTGCCGGCGGGGTCGAAGTGCTGCTTCAGCTTGCGCATCAGACTTGCAGCCGGGCCAAAGTCATGGGCAAGAGCCTTCTTCAGAGCCGGCGGCGCCTCCAGAAGCAGGAGAAATCCGCCCGCAGACTTGAGGTAGCGCTGCAGTTGCATCAGGGATCCCACTTCTGGCTGAACCAGCCAAGCCCGTCCTAGCCCACAGCCTCGGTGCAGTTGCACCTGAGCCCCAGGGAATAGGGTTTGAAACTGCTCCAATGTTGCCAGGCTCTGACTGGGCAGGCACCCGAACTTGGCCAGCACCGCCCCTGAGCCGGGTTGAGGCAGGGGCAGAGAGTCGGGATTCACTTCCTGCAAAGTCAGCCCTGCAGGGGCCAGCCGCCGCGTTTGGGCCATCTGCTGGGCAATCGCCCGCTCCGATCCATGAAAGCTGAGCCAAACCTGGGATCCCTCTGCCCTCAGCCAGAGATCCACCCCCACAGGGTTAACGGGGCCGGTCAGCACCTGCTGACACAGGACCTCCAGCTCCGGCAAAGATCCTATGGCCAGCAAAGTAGACTGAGCTGCCGGCAACGGGTAAAGCCGTAGGCTCACCTGGGTCAAAATTCCTAGGCTGCCCAAGGATCCGGTGAACAGCTTCATCAGGTCATAGCCAGCAACATTCTTGACAACCCGCCCGCCCGCTTTGGCCACTTCCCCATCCGCCCGCACCCAGGCTATGCCCAGCAGCAAGTCGCGGATCCCACCGTAACGCCAGCGCAGAGAACCCGTATCGGCAGTGGCGATAATGCCCCCCAGGGTAGCCCGCTCCGGATAGAGGGGATCCACCGGCCACCATTGCCCTCGCTCCGCCAAAATGGGTTGCAGTTCCGCCAAAGTCATACCGGCTTCCACCGTAACGGTGAGATCGGCGGCTGCATGGTCGATGAGCCGGCGTAAGCCGCGCGTGCTGAGAACCAAATCCACCGGCTCCACAGAGTGGGCCCAGCCCCACTTGCTCCCCTGCCCCAGCGGCAGCACTTTCCGCCCTTGGCACTCCTTTAAGGTTCCGGCCAATTCCGAGACCGTTGATGGAGTCTGGATCGGCAAGGGATCCCCTGGATCAGATAGCAAGGTCGCCAGTGAATGGGGAGAAGACATTGGGGAAAGCGAAGCAGAGATTAAACAGAAGCAGAGATTAAAGAGAGAAAACCTGTCCAAACCAGCCCAATTGCAGGGTTATCCCACCCTACCTCAGTCTACAGCCAGCAAAAATCTCAGCTTGGAGAGATGACCCTCAACCAGAGCCAGCCTTCAATGTGGTACCGCCCTTACACAGGTCTGCCGAAAATTTCGGAACCAAAGCTCCGCCTCGTCACTGCTCACCCTGAAAGATCCTGAAGAGATCCATAAGCCTGCAGGGTTTCTCTCTCCCGCAGACTACTATCTGATACTAGTGGAGAAGCCGTGCGCAGCGAAGCAGACTCTACAATCGGAAAACTTTGTAAACTCCGTAAACAATGCAAACAAAAATAAAAAACGGCAACAGTAAAAAACGACGGATTAAGTTGAGCAAGGTAGTTTGCAGACGCTGTGAGCAGATTATCTGCTAGGATGGACGCTCTTTGTATTGGGGAAAAGCAGTCGTGAGTGCGCTGAGCAACATCATCTTGGTGGCTATGGGGATCCTCCTGACCCTTGCCAGCCTTTGGTACGGGCAAAACCACCATCTGCTTCCCGAATCTGCTGCCGAATCAGCCCCCTTGTTCGACAGCCTCTTTAACAGCACCATAACCATTGCCACAGGGATCTTTTTGGTGGTACAGGGTGTACTTCTCTACTGTATTGTCCGCTACCGCAAGCGGCGAGGCGACAAAGGCGACGGGGATCCCAGCCACGGCAATGTGCTGCTGGAGATCGTGTGGACGGCGGTGCCGGCGGTGATCATTCTTTGGTTGGGCTTGGCCAGCCTAGATGTCTATCAAGCTGTTTACGGGGGTGCTCACGTCGGCGGCCATATCCACGCGACCATGGCCGCGACCATGGCGATGGAGTCTTCCCACGAAGCTGAGGCGGGGGATCCCGGCTACGCCTACACGCCTGCGGTGCTACCCGGGAAGGAGATGGGCCAGCCGGATCTGGTCGTTCAAGTTCAGGGCATGCAGTATGCTTGGATGTTCACCTACCCGGATTCCGGCCTGGTGGCCAGCGAGCTGCACCTTCCTCTGAACAAGCGGGTGCGCTTGGATATGACGGCTCTGGATGTGAACCATGCCTTCTGGGTACCGCAATTTCGCCTCAAGCAGGATGTGATCCCTGGCCGAGAGACCCACCTGGAGTTTGTGCCTACCCAACTGGGGCAGTACCCCATCATCTGCGCAGAGCTGTGCGGCCCCTATCATGGGGTGATGGCAGGGCAATTGTTTGTGGATACGCCGGAAGACTTCGAGCGCTGGCAGCAGGAGCAAGTTTTGGCCGCCCGTGGCGAGGGCAGCACCTTGGCCCTCGTTTCAGATTTCTCGCCAGTCCATCCCTCTCCTCAGCCAGGCTCCCCTGAGGCCGAGTCTGCCTTTGCCCATGTCCACCACCAGCGTTTGGGCGTCTCCCCCTCAGATTTGAAGTCTCTCCAGTTCCATTCTGGATCCCTTCCTTCCGCAGGCTAGCTGGGATCCCCAACATCCCTTTGGCCTGCGCTTGTGGGAACAACATTCTGCCAACGCGATATAGGAGCTTTTGTGCAATGACCCAGCTGCAAGACAGCCCAAGACTTGTTGCTGCACCGAAGGTTGAACTGGAACTTCCTGCTGAGCCTTGGTGGCGCTTCTTTACTTTTTCCACCGATCACAAGGTCATCGGGATCCAGTACTTGGTGACCACCTTTTTCTTCTACTTGGTGGGAGGGGCGCTGGCGACGGCAGTACGGGCAGAGCTGGCTACTCCAGAGGCCGACTTTCTCGGCTTTGAGCGGTACAACGGTGCCTTTACCCTGCACGCCACGATCATGATCTTTTTGTGGATCGTGCCTGCTTTGGTGGGGGGCTTTGGCAACTACCTGGTACCGCTGATGATCGGGGCGCGGGATATGGCCTTCCCCAAGCTGAATGCAGTGGCCTTTTGGCTGGTTCCGCCCACAGGGATCCTGCTTTTGGCCAGCCTGTTCATAGAGGCTCCGGCTGCCGGCTGGACTTCCTACCCCCCCCTCAGCTTGATCAGCGGCAAGGTGGGGGAAGAACTCTGGATCCTGAGCATTTTGTTGGCAGGAACCTCTTCCATCCTGGCGGCGGTTAACTTCATCACCACCATTCTGAAGATGCGCATGCCCGGCATGAAGATGGAAGACATGCCGCTGTTTTGCTGGGCCATGCTGGCAGCATCTATTCTTACCCTCATTGCAACACCGGTTCTGGCTGGTGCGTTGATTTTGCTTAGCTTTGACCTGTTGGCGGGTACGGCCTTTTTCAACCCCAGCGGCGGCGGGGATCCGGTGGTCTACCAGCACATGTTCTGGTTCTACTCCCACCCGGCGGTGTACATCATGATCTTGCCGGTCTTTGGCATGATCTCGGAGATTTTGCCGGTGCATGCCCGCAAGCCCATCTTTGCCTACAAGGCCATCGCCTACTCCAGCTTGGCCATCTGCTTTTTGGGGTTGATCGTCTGGGCTCACCACATGTTCACCAGTGGCACCCCTGACTGGATGCGGGTGTTCTTCATGATCGCCACCATGGCCATTGCCGTTCCCACTGGGATCAAGGTGTTTAGCTGGCTGGCCACTTTGTGGGGCGGCAAAATCCACTTCCGCTCGGCCATGCTGTTTGGCATGGGTTTTGTCTCGATGTTCGTGATCGGCGGCTTGAGCGGGATTATCCTCGCCTCGGTGCCTCTGGATATCCACGTTCACGACACCTACTTTGTGGTGGCCCACCTACACTACGTGTTGTTTGGCGGCAGCGTCTTTGGGATCTATGCCGGCATCTACCACTGGTTCCCCAAGATGACGGGGCGGCTGCTGAACGAGTTTTGGGGGCGGGTGCACTTTGTGTTGACCTTTGTCGGCTTTAACATGTGCTTCTTGCCGATGCACAAGCTGGGCCTGATGGGGATGCCCCGCCGGGTGGCCCAGTACGATCCCCAATTTGCCGACCTCAACTGGATCAGCTCGGTGGGGGCCTTTGTTCTGGCCATTTCCACCCTGCCCTTTTTGGTTAACGCCATCTACTCCTGGGTGGCCGGGCCCAAGGCGGGAGACAACCCCTGGCAGGCTCTCACCCTGGAGTGGACGACTGCTTCGCCGCCGCCTGCCCACAACTTCTATGGGGATCCCATTCTGCTAACTGGCCCCTATGACTACGGCTTGCACAGCAAGGAGACGCTGGACTACTTTGCTGCTCAGTTGCAAACCTTGCGGGAGCTGGCGCTGGCAGAAGCGGAGCCTACTTCTTCTTAGCAGGCCGGATGCCCGGTGGGCGGCTGATCCCCTGCTCACTGGGTATTCCAGTCTTGGCTGGGCTGCTTGTACAGCCTCAAGAAGTCTCAGGAATTCAGGAATTTAGGTGGAAAGGAATATGCAAGGATCCCTTGCCTCTGAAACGCTGATGGTTGGCCACTCAAGGGCCCACACTGCCCATGCTGAGCACCCAGATCATCGCGTCTTTGGCATCTTGATGTTTTTGGTGGCAGAAGGCTGTCTTTTCCTAGGGCTGTTCATGGCCTACCTGGCCTATAGCCTCACCGCCCCGGTGTGGCCGCCGGAGGGAACCCCAGAGCGGGAATTGCTTTTGCCTGGGATCAACACGGTGATTTTGCTCTCCAGCAGCTTCGTCATTCACAAAGCTGGGTCGGCCATCAAGGCCGATGATGTCAGGGGTCTGCGGCTGTGGTTTGCCCTCACAGCGCTGATGGGGGCGGTTTTCCTGGCAGGGCAACTCTATGAGTACAGCAACCTGGAGTTTGGCCTCACCACCAATTTGTTTGCCAGCACCTTCTATGTTTTAACGGGGTTTCATGGTCTCCACGTGCTGGCGGGGTTGCTGTTCATTTTGGCGGTGCTCTGGCGCTCCTTTAAGCCCGGCCACTACAGCGCTCAACATCATTTTGGCGTCGAAGCTGCTGAGATCTACTGGCACTTTGTGGATGGGGTTTGGATCGTGTTGTTTATCTTGCTCTATTTGCTCTGAGGTTGTCTCGAAGCCATTTTGGCAGCAACCCGTAGAGCCATTTCAGCTCTGCCCCATGGTTACCTCAAGTGGCAGTGGAGCGGCTCGCTGGGCCAATGGTTCCCCTCTCCCCAAGAAGAGCGGCGGCTGAGGTCTGAGAGCGGCTGCGGGAAGATGAGCCTTTCTGGAGAAAGGCCACAATCTGGATCAGCGCCTCTTGAAACACCTCTCGCTCTGGCTGACCTTGCTTGAGCTGGTATTCCAGTTGCAAAAGTTGCTGCATCACCCTTAGCAGAGCTGAGCTTTCCAGGGATCCCACCTCTTTTTGCAGAAAGTAAACCCGGTTGGGATTCCCGATTTCTGCTTTCTGGGCGATGACTTTGGGATCCCGTTCTCCCTGATCCAGCAGCAGCCGCACCCATAGCCAGGTGCGAAATTGGCCTACCAACACCGCCAGAATCCTCAGGGCCGGCTCGTTGTGATCCAGCAGATGGGTCAAGATGCGTAGGGCTTGTTCCAGATTCCCTTTGCGCAGGGATCCCGCCAATTGAAAGCTGTTGTAGGCGCTGGCGGGAACTAACGCCTCGACTTGTTCAGGAGAAATGGGATCCTGTTGACCTGCCGTAAACAGGGCCAGCTTTTCCAATTCCATCGCCAAGCGACGGGAGTCATTGCCCACCGCCTCGGCCAATTTCTGGGCGGCTGCCGGGCTGAGGGCCAGATCCCGTTGTTCAGCTTCCCGCTGCACCTGCTGGAGAATGCCCTCCTCATCCCAAGGGGCCAGTTGCGAAAACTCGCGGACAATGGCCGTTTTTTTGAGGATTTTGGTGGATTTCAGGCGCCCATCCGGTTTGCTGCTGGTGGTCAAGAGCAGATGGGTGGTAGGGGGTAACTGGGCCAGTGTGCGCTCCACTTCTTCCCACAGATCTTCCGGGCAATGGTGGGTGAGCGTCGTCTCTTCCAGCCAAACCAAGCGGGCGGTGGATCCCAGCGGCGGGGTCATGGCTTGGTTGAGCCCGGCAACCGTGGATTCCGGCGGCAGGCGATCGTAGTTAAAAGCAGCCCAGTGGGGATCCAGCACTTGGTCGCGCAACTGCTGCACCGCCTGCATCAGGCGATAGGTGTCATCTCCCCAGTACAGGTAAACGGGCACGCTTCGACCGAGTGATTTACGAGATGCTTTTTCCCTACTTCCTCCATTTTGCGTAGGTCAGTTCCCCTTGTCTAAGCGGTTTGGCTGGGATCCCTGCTCAACTTGGTGGAGGGAGTCAGTCCAAGTGAAGATACCGAGCCCAGCTTGACTCAAGTTGTTTAAGAATAGGTCAAGTACTCGCCCTGTCTGGCGAAAACAAAGGCATCTTTACATAACTTTCATAATCCAGAAGTCTCCGCAGCTCAAAAAGTTCTGTATTCCCACTGAAGAGGTTTCGTAGACCTTCTCCTACAGTTGAATTAAGAGCAGAGACTGCAGGGTTAAAGATTATGGATGGCATTGGCGAGTTTGAGTTTAAGGTGCAAATCTTAGCCCGTTGCATGGGATCCGCCCTGGGTCTGGGCCGTCCTACTCGTATTCAGATTCACTATTCCAACTCCAATTCCCAGAACGCAGTTAGAGCCAAGGAAGGTTGGTCTGGATCCCGCTTAGGCGATCAAATCCCTTCTCCTAATGCCGAAGGTGAAAGAGGATCTCAAGGTCAAGTGTTAGCCTGTGTTGCCTGAAGAATCTTTTGAGAATCGGTCTGTGGTAGGTCAGGAGATCTTCGATTGCGGCAATCCAACATTTGATTGAAGATTGAGATAGAGCTTTTTGTAGTTTTTCCTGCTGTTCTTCTTTGCTTTTTACAGAGACTTGTTCTTAAGATTGAAAACCCAACTTTGATAACTCTTCGATGCCTTTTGTCTTGTAGAGTCTTGTGAGTCAGCCGGTTCTTTGTTTTTGTTGAGGGGTACTTTGTCCGGCTGGCGCGATAAGAAGTTGCGCTCTTCTTCGTTGTCTCTTTGCCTCTGGGGGTATAGACTAAAGCTTTGTCCCGCTGGTGAAACCAGTAGGATGACTTGAGGTGTGGGGATTTGGGCCCAACACGCCCCAGAGGATTATGGAACGAGCAACGCAACTGTGGCAGGGTTTTCTGCTGCGCGACTTTCCCATCAAGGCTTGGTGGCAGGGAAGCCTTTTGGGTCGTCTATTGGGATCCCTGCAGAGTTGGGGGAAAAGCAGCGTATTGGTGCAGACTTCCGACCGGATTGGCCTGGGGCTAGTGCTGCTCTACTGGATTTTCTCTGCACAAAGCTCCACCGGCATCCTGGGCCTGATTTTGCTGGCTATGGCCGCTCTGGTGGGCCTGTGCGCTTTGGTGGAAATGCCGATTGGGCTGCCGCTGCATCTGCCCCTGGGCCTTTTCTGGGGAATTGCCACCTTGGCAACGATTCTCTCTCCGGTTGCCTACGCAGCACGGGATGGCTGGCTGAAGTTGACTCTCTACCTGGCTGGTTATCTGTTGTTGCATCGTCTGCTGCGCAAACCCCAATTCCGAGATGGGATCGTTGGATCCCTGCTTTTGGTCAGCTTGGTGATGGGGATCCATGGCCTGCGGCAATACTTATATGGGGCAGCGGAACTGGCCACCTGGGTGGATCCGGAGTCGGGTTTGGCGGGTCTGACGCGGGTGTACAGCTATCTGCGCAATCCAAATCTGTATGGGGGCTACTTGATCCCGGTCATTCCTCTGGGGCTGGCCGCCACTTGGATTTGGCCCAGTTGGGGGGCGAAACTCCTGGCCGGGTTTACGACGGCGGTGAACCTGATTTGCCTGTTGCTCACCTACAGTCGTGGCGCCTGGATTGGGGGGCTGGCCATGCTCACCCTGATGGCCGTGCTGTTGGCACAGTGGCATTCTGTCGATTTGCCAGCCCGCTGGCGGCGTTGGGCCTTGCCGGCCCTGTTGGGCGGAGGGGGGGCTGCTCTGTTGCTCGGGATCCTGACGGTACGCTCCCTGCGGCTGCGGGTGCAGAGCCTTTTTTGGGGGCGGTTGGATACCAGCAACAACTTTCGCCTCAATGTCTGGGCGGCGGTGCTGGAGATGATCCGCGACTTTCCCATCTTGGGGATCGGCCCCGGTAATGTTGCCTTTAACCGCGTCTATCCCCTCTACCAACGAGGCAACTTCAGCGCCCTTGGAGCCTATTCGGTGCCGCTGCAGCTCACCGTAGAGACTGGCTTCATCGGATCTTTAACTTTCGCCTGGTTCCTCTTGGTGCTCTGGGATCACGGCTGGAGATGCTGGAAAACTTTGCTCAACTTGCGGGATCCCCAGGGTCTGTGGGTGGCAGCGGGCTTGGCCGCTTGCACCGGCATGATGGTCCACGGCTTGGTGGATACCATCTGGTATCGTCCCCAGGTACAAATGCTGTGGTGGCTTGCGGTAGCGCTCATTACAGCCAGCTTGGCCTCTCTTAGCCCTCAGCCGCCCGTGGATGTTGGTGAGACCCCATCGGAGACTTCCTCCCGTTAAGGTAGCTTAAGCTTGGCCTTCCGGTCTTGACGGGAGCAAATCCAGAGTGGTAAGCATCTTCAGTAGGAGATAAAAATGTATCTGTTTTTACAATTTGCAGGTGTCAGTAGTGTTAGAAATTAGCGGAATTGTCCGGGGTGCAGGAGGCAAATGAAAAAAATCGAGGCCGTAATCCGGCCATTCAAGTTGGATGAGGTCAAAATTGCTTTGGTCAATGCCGGAATTGTCGGCATGACTGTAAGTGAAGTGCGGGGCTTTGGTCGCCAAAAGGGACAAACCGAGCGTTATCGGGGATCCGAGTACACGGTAGAGTTCCTACAAAAGCTGAAAGTGGAGATCGTGGTTGAAGATGACCTGGTGGATACGGTGGTGGAGAAGCTGATTGCAGCGGCTCGCACCGGCGAAATCGGGGATGGCAAGATTTTCATCAGCCCCGTCGAAAAAACCATCCGCATCCGCACTGGCGAACTCAACCAAGATGCCCTATGAGAAGGGATCACGTTCAGGGTTTGGGTTGCCCGGCCTGAGCCTCGTGTGAGTTTGCTTCATGTCTCTTTTGCTGTATATCTGATGAGGTGTTCTTGCCCTACTTTTCGGGTAATGTGTTGCGAGAAGTACTGTCACTTTAGGTGAGTCGAAAAGCATGAGTACGACAATGATCCAAAAGCTCAAGAGCCAGGTGCCCCAGTGGCTTTGGCGACCGGCCAAGTGGAGTCTGACTGCCGCTCTAATGGCTGCGCTGGTTTTTCTATTCGGCCAGGGAACTGCCTTTGCTCAAGAGGCCGAGGAAGTTCAGAAACACGCTGACGTTGTTTGGACGATCGTGGCAGCAGCCTTGGTGTTCTTCATGCAGGCGGGGTTCGCCATGGTAGAGACGGGCTTTACCCGCGCCAAGAACGCCGCCAACATCATGATGAAGAACTTGATGGACTTCTGCATGGGCTGTTGCGCCTTCTGGTTCATCGGGTTTGGCCTCATGTTCGGCAAAAGTGCTGGCTTCTTCGGCACCGACTGGTTTGCTTTTGGCTGGCAGCAGGCTTACGAGGCAGATGGCTGGCCCTTTACTTTCTTTGTCTTCCAGATGGTGTTTGCCGCTACCGCCGCCACCATTGTTTCCGGAGCGATGGCAGAGCGCACTAAGTTCTTGGCCTACTTGATCTACTCGCTCTTTATCTCCGCCATCATCTACCCCATATCCGGGGGGTGGGCTTGGAACGGCCTGTTTGGGGACTACAACGGCGGCACAGTTGGCTGGCTGGAAAATCTGGGCTACATTGATTTCGCTGGATCGGGGGTGGTGCATTTGGTAGGCGGCGCTGCGGCCTTGGCAGGCGCCATTGTGCTCGGCCCTCGCATTGGCAAGTACGGCCCTAATGGAGAACCGCGGGCGATCCCTGGCCACAACCTGCCGCTGGGGATGTTGGGGGTGTTTATCCTCGCCTTGGGCTGGATTGGGTTCAACGCTGGCTCGACCACTGCTGCGAATGCAGACATTGGCTGGGTTGCCATGAATACGTTGCTAGCCGCGTCAGCGGGGGCCATTGGGGCGACAATCACCTGCTGGGTGCATTTTGGCAAGCCAGACATGACCTTTGGCGCCAACGGGGTGCTGGCGGGCTTGGTGGGCATCACTGCCCCTTGCAATACAGTTCATCCGCTGGGGGCCTTGATCATTGGCTCGGTGGCCGGAATCCTCGTGGTGCTCTCCGCGGTGATTTTGGATACGACGCTGAAAATTGATGACCCAGTGGGCGCGGTTTCCGTGCATGGCACCTGTGGTATCTGGGGGGTGTTGGCAGCAGGGATCCCTTGGTTTGCTCACGCCAATTCAGAGGTTACCTGGGCACAGTTCGGCGTGCAGGTGGTAGGCGCTCTCGCTCTCTTCTTCTGGCCCTTCATCACCTGTCTAATCCTGTTTTTAATCCTCAAGGTAACTGTTGGCTTGCGCGTCAGCGCCGAGGAAGAGATTGCCGGTTTGGATGTGGGCGAGCACGGCAACATAGCCTACCCTGACTTCGTTACTGCTGCCACCGAGGTGGAGGGAGCTTGAGCTGTTGCGCTCGGTTCGACGGGAGGCTGTCGGATCTGAGCGACACGGGACTGAAAATCAAGAGAGGGGGTCAGGTCTGGCCCTCTCTTTTGTGGCTTGTTGACCTCAAGCAGTACACTGGGATCCGGTTGAATGCGCTTTTGGATCCCATGCACCTCCTGATCCCGGCGGCTGGCAGCGGCAAGCGAATGGGGGCTGCGGTCAACAAGCTGTTGCTGCCGCTCTTGGGTCAGCCAATTTTGGCTTGGACGTTGCAGGCTGCGGATCAGGCCAGCTCCATCGAGTGGATTGGCATTCTCTCCCAACCCGGCGATTGGCCAGCCATCGAGCAGATCCTGGCGGCAATGGATCTGTCCACGCCGGTGCAGCTTTTACAAGGGGGGGCGACGCGGCAGGAGTCGGTTTACAGGGGGGTTGAGTATCTCTATGGGTGGGGGACGGTGGAATGGGTGCTGATTCACGATGGGGCCCGCTGCCTGGCTACCCCTAAGTTGTTCGATCGCTGTAGTGCTGCTTTGCAGCAGGTGGATGGTCTCATCGCGGGGATCCCTGTCAAGGACACGATTAAAGTCGCTGAGGCAGGCCCAAAAGGGATCCGAATTCAGTCAACCCCAGAACGCAGCCGGCTGTGGGCAGCGCAAACGCCGCAGGGGTTTCGCCTGTCAATGCTATGGCAAGCCCATCGGGAGGCTCTGGCCCAGGGTTGGCAGGTAACCGATGATGCAGCCCTATTCGAGAAGCTGGGTTGGCCAGTCTACATCGTCGAAGGGGAGGAATCCAATCTGAAGCTAACCACCCCCCTGGATGTGTTGCTGGCCGAACAAATCCTGCAGCAGCGTCTCGGACCAGCGCGTTAGCTCAATTCAATCCCGGTAGGGCCAGTCTCAACCTTGGGAATTAAAAGTAGGAAGGAGGAAATCTAGGTTCACTAAGAGCACTTTGATCACCCCATCTCTTGTGGTCCGTTGGAAATGAAAATGATAATTCTGGCTGTTTAGAATCTAATGCACCCAAGACACCTGAAACCAAGCAAAAGATGAGATTAATGCACTTTTCACTTTCTTCATAAACTTGCCGTTCTGAGAACCGAACTACAACCCAGCCTCTATCCGCTAGATAAGCATCACGCTTACTTTGCTTAGGATCATTCACAGTATGGGCTGGCCTACACAGATTACCTTCAAGAAACCATGGCTCATCAATTTCAATGTCAATGAGTAAAACGAGTGATCTTTTTCCATCTCTAGATACCTGCATTGCGATATCAGCTAGAAATCGCAGGAGCCCCGCACTGTACCCGTAGGGTCACTGCCGGGAGGAATGCGCTTTGATGAAGTACAATGAACTTATGAGCCAAGTCCTGACCATATCCTGCAAGCTCAAGGTGTCCCCGTCGCAAGCCGCCAAATTGGACGCGACGATGGAGGCTTTTGGCCAAGCCTTGAATTGGGTCAACCAGAACACGCCGGAGAAGATCGTCAACGCGGTCAAACTGCAATCCCTTTGCTACTACGAGATTCGAGCCCGGTTTGGCTTGTCCAGTAACTTGGCTCAACAGGTGTGCAGACGGGTAGCGGGTTCCCGCAAAGTGGCTAAGCAGAAAAAGCGTCCCGTCAAGGAGTTTAAGAGCGGCTTTGTTACCTACGACGCTCGCATCTTTTCGTTCCGTCAAAAAGACTGGACGGTGTCGCTGACCACGGTGGAAGGGAGAGAACGCTTTGAACTGGCCATTGGCAACTACCAGCGTGGGATGCTGGCTGGTTCCAACCCAAAAGCTGCCACGCTGATCAAGCGCAAAGATGGCTCCTACTACATCCAGATTTGCGTAGAGAAAAAGCCACCCAAGCAACAAGATACCGACAAGGTGATCGGGGTGGACTTGGGGAGGACAGATATTGCCCATACGTCAGAGGGGGACAACTGGAATGGACAGCAGTTGAGCAGAGTCCGCGACCACTACTCCCGATTGAGAGCGGCGCTCCAACGTAAAGCCAGTAAGGGCACACGCAGTTCGCGGCGCAGATGCAGAGAACTGTTGCAACGGCTGTCTGGCAAGGAGAGACGCTTTCAGGCGTGGGTCAATCATCGCATCTCCAAAGCTATTGTCTCTAGGGCAAAAGCTACCAACAGCGCTATTGCTCTGGAAGACCTGACAGGGATCCGGGAAAGGGTCAATCAACAGCCACGCAGCAAAGCTGAACGGCGCAGGGCCAACAGTTGGGCGTTCTACCAGCTGAGGCAGTTTCTGGAATACAAGGCTCTGCGTGCAGGGGTTACCTTGATTCTGGTGCCGCCTGCCTACACGTCGCAGACCTGCCACCGGTGTTTGCACGTCCATCCCGATCCTACGCAATCCTATCGCAGTGGGAAGCAGTTCAAGTGTGGGCACTGTGGATGGGAAGGGGATGCGGACTGGAATGGGGCCAACATGATTGCCAAGCTTGGGGCTGTCGTAAACCAGCCTAGAGGCCCGTGGTTGGCTTGCCAACTGCAGGGCTACCGAAAGCCCGCCCTGTACTGCGAAGCAGTCAGGGCCGGGTAGTTTACGTTCCGTTGGGCGCTCCGGCATCTGTGGCGGCTCCGGCTCCAGCGGACGGGCAGGCATCTGTGGCGGCTCCGGCTCCAGCGGGCAAGGTGGGAGATCTGGCCCCCTCAGGAGGAGAGCAATCGGCTGGGGTAAAACAACGTAGGGATAATAGTCTTTCCGAACGTACCTTAAGATGGGATGCGAGTGCCTGTCGTGATCTTGCATGCTTGAGCCTCCAGATAAGTTCCCTTGGAATCCAGTTTGAAAAGACTTTGGAAAAGGGATCTTCAAAGAGGCCCTTGAAGGGGTAGGAAGCAAGCAAATGCGCGAACCGACGTCGTGGCCTGTCTACATTGTCGGGGCTGGCCCCGGGGATCCGGAGCTGATTACCCTGCGGGGGCAAAGGTTGCTGGCGGAAGCCGATGTAGTGTTCTACACAGGTTCTTTGGTGCCAGAGGGAGTGCTGGCTCATTGTCGCCCTGGGGTTGAGGCCATTGACACCCGCTCCTTCACGCTGGAAACGCTGCTGCCGCAAATTGTGGAACGGGTCAAGGCGGGGCTGCGGGTGGTGCGGCTGCAGGATGGGGATCCCTGCCTTTACGGCGCTCTGCACGAGCTGCTGATCCGGCTGGCGGAGGCAGGGATCCCTTTTGAGATCGTGCCGGGAGTAAGCGCCTTTCAATTGGCAGCCGCCCGTTTGCAGGTGGAGTTGACCATACCCAAGTTGGTACAGACGATTATCCTCACCCGCGCCAGCGGTCGCACCCAGGTACCGGAAGCAGAAGCCCTGGCCAGTCTGGCAGCCCACCGCGCCTCTTTGTGTCTATATCTGAGCGCCCGCCACGTAGAACAAGCGCAGGCAGATCTGCTGGCTCACTACCCCGCCGATACCCCGGTTGCCGTTTGTTATCGCTTGGGTTGGCCGGACGAACAGATCTGGCTGGGATCCCTGGCCGAGATGGCCGCCCTCACCCGGCAAGCCGGCTTAGAACGCACAGTGCTCTATCTCGTCAGCCCTGCCTTGAAAGGCTTGTCAAGCTCCAGATCTGCCCGCTCGCGGCTCTACAGCCCTGACCACACCCACCTCTTCCGTCCCAGAATGGGCCGGCAGCCCCGTTTGTAACAGGCTCTTTCAGTATATTGACGGACTCCGGCAGATTGAGCACAATGAGGCAGCAAGATGAGGTCAGAGGCCTTGACTTCTGGCGAGGGGGTACTCGTTTTTGCCGAGAGAAGTGGATCCCTCTTGGATTGGAGTTGTTACAAGACCATTTTTTCACTCTCTAACTTAACTTTGCGAACTCTAACTTTATGGCTGGCTCATCTGCTGCTCGCAGCGTGGAAACCCTGATCAAGGCTCTGCAGAAGGCCCTGGCCCCCCTGCCAACCCGTTCGGCCCTGAAGCAAGATGTCCTTTACCTCATGGTGGATCTCCCACGGCAGGGGATGTTTAGCCGCTCTATGGTGTTGCATCGAGTTGCCAGCCAATTGGGGGGCTTGCCTGTGCAGGGAGTTAGCCAACTGGTGGTGTACGGTCGGCTTCAGGGGGAAACACAGCCGCAGTGGAAAAAAGTCTTCTACTTGTCCTCTGGGGAAAGCAGTGCCGATGCCACGCAGATTGTATTACCGGGCACCAAGATTTCCGAGATCAGGGTGCTGGAGGCCCAAAAACCTGTTGTGGATCCCGACCACAACTCCGATTTTCGCAAAGTTAAAACTCTGGGGGCACCGGTTCCCAAAATTCAGAAAGAGCGCTGGCCAGAAGCGGCTCCAAGCCAGGCCTCGGTTGGCCATGCCCCTTCCCAAGACGGGATCCCGACCCCTCTGCCTACAACTGCTCGCCCCAGTTCTCCTATCGACGTTCTGGCCAACTTTCCGACACTTGATCAATGGTTGCACAATCAATGGTTGCACAGGCCTGCTCTAAGGCCCTTCTTGGGGGGAGCTCTGGCTTTGTCTCTCCTGCTGGGGGCTGGGTTGGTGGTGCGCTCTTTTGGGCAAGCCGATGTTCCTGCCCGAGCCAGATCGCTGGGGCTGGGGATCCCGCTGTTGATCTTGGCTGCAGGGGGGGGCTGGCTGGGTTGGCAAGGCCGGCGTGCCATCAACACCTTTGAGCGGGAGGGATCCCAGGATCCCTTTACAGAAGGGCTGTCCTTTTTACAGGCCAATCCAATTCCTGAGGCAGTGGAGCGGTTTCAGGAGGCTGTGCGGCGACAGCCAGATCACGTAGAGGCCCACATTGAACTGGCCCATCTGTTGGCGAAAACCAACCGACTGCAGGAGGCATTGAGCCACTACCAACAGGCCAAACACCTGAACCCGAACTGGAGCGGCATCAACACCCACCTGGTGGAAACCCTGAAGGCTCTAGCACGGCAGTGGCTGGCCCAGCATCAGCCGGATGAAGTTCTGGCCCACTTACCCGAAGCATTCCCCCTCACCCAGGGATCCGCCCAAGCTGAGATCTATAGCCTGCTCGGCCAAGCCTGGGCAGAGAAGGGCAACTGGGCAGAAGCGTTGGCCCAGCAACAAAAGGCCCTGGGGCTGGATCCCCACTTCAGCGAGGCCCATCTTTGCGTTGCTCAAATTCGCCTCAAGCTGGGGCAATGGGACGAGGCCATCGATTCCTGTTGGGCTGCTTTGGAGTTGAATGATCGCCTGGGCCTGGGCCACGCCGTGATGGGACAAGCGCTGATGCGCAAAGGACAGCTAAAAGCGGCAATCGCAGCCTTCCGAACTGCTCTCAACCTGGATCTCGCTCCTGAGTTGGCAGCCGCTGTGCGGGTGGATCTGGGTTTGGCAATGGTACATGCAGGCCATCTGGCTCAAGCCAGCCAGGAGTTCAGCCAGGTGATCTTCAATGGCCAGTTCAAAAGACAGCAGGCTCGCGCCTACTACGGCTTGGGCCTGGTGTTGGCAAGCCAAGAGCAATACAGCGAAGCTGTGAAGAACTACCGGCGGGCTTTGGAGCTGGCCCCCGATCTGCACGAAGCGATGGCCGCCATTGGCCTAGCCTACCTGGGCCCCAAACAACGGGATGCCTCTGGGCGCAAGTTCATCCAGCCTCAACAGTTGCAGCAGGCTATACAGCAGTTTGAACAGGCTTTGAAAGGAGACCCAGATCTGCCCGAAGCTCACTTTGGCATGGGAGAGGCGTCGCGCATTAAGGGGGATTTGACCTCAGCGGAGATCAGCTATCGACGGGCCATTCGCAGCAATGGCAGCTATGGAGCAGCTCACTATCGTCTGGGATCCATCCTTGCCCGCCAAGGCAAGCTGGAGCAGGCCATTGAACACTTTCGCTCGGCTTTGGAAATCGCTCCCAACTTCTCCGAAGCCAGAGTGAGCCTGCAACGGCTTCTCTCCAAACAGATGGAAGAGGCCCATACCGGCCTACTCGTCCCGTAAGGTGGGATAGGATCTTCCAGTTAAGGTTCTCTCAACCCATGACACCAACGCCAGGTTGGGTGGTCAGCCCTGCAACCGCCATCCAGCTCATCCAACAAGGGGCAACGCTTCTGGATGCACGCAGTGCGGAATTGCAAGCCGACGGGATCCTGAAGGGTTCAATTCCGGTGAACTGGACGGAGTTTACTCAACCAGAGGCTGCCAACAGCGGCAAGCTGTTGGCAGATGATGCCCTTCTCACCGAAAAGCTGCAGGGCCTTGGCGTGTTTCAGGGGCGTCCGGTGGTGGTGGTGGCCGATCCGCTGCGGGGTTGGGGAGAAGATGGCTGGATCGTTTGGATGTTGCGCAGCTTGGGTCATCCCCAGGCAGTCATGGTGGACGGGGGCTATCCGGCCCTGGTGAAGGAGGGAGTGCTGACCACAACCCGACAAAGCGCCGACGAACCGCAACGGGGCGACTTTGTAGTGCGGCGAACCGACCGGTGGGAGATCGACCGGGACACTCTGCGGGCCAGCCTTGGCTCCGACCGTGTGGCCATCCTCGACAGTCGCGAAGCCCAAGAATACAAGGGAGCCACCCCCTATGGTGAGGCGCGCGGTGGACACATCCCCGGCGCTGTGCATCTCTACTACAAGGAGCTGATGGATGCGGCGGGATCCCTATTGCCGCCCGCTGCAATTCACGCCCGCCTGCAAAAAGCCGGGATCCCTCCAGAAGCCGAGATCATTGCCTACTGCACAGCTGGGGTTCGCTCCGCTTGGGTCACGGTGGTTTTAACCCACGTGGGCCGGCAGGCCAAAAGCTATTCCGGTTCCATCCTGGAATGGGCGGCCGGGGATCTCCAGAAGTTCCCGCTCCAGCCATGAGGGGATCCCTGCCCACTGTGATCTTGGCCGGATGTGGCTATGGAGCCATCGACGCCTTGCGGGCGCTCAAAGGGCAGGCACGGGTGATCGCCATCAACCCCTATCCCTACAGTGTTAATTCAGGCATGTCCACGCGGCTGCTGAGTGGTCGGTTTTCTCTGGAGCTGGTGCGGATCCCTTTGCTGGAGCATATTCAAGCCAACGGCGCCCAGTTTTTGCCGGGGCGAGTCACCCACATCCAACCCGAAGCCCGAACCCTGACCCTGGAGAGCGAAGCCGGGATCCAAACTCTGGCCTACGACTATCTGTTGGTGAATGTGGGCCGGGAGTTGCGCCCCATCGATGGGATCCAACATGCCTTTACCATTCGACCGGCAGAACAATTGGTGGCCGCCCAAACCTGGATCCGGCAGTGCTGGCAACGGGCTGCCCAGGGGGATCCGACGCCGGGTCTGTTGACCTTTGTGGTGGCAGGGGGAGGCTGTACCGGCACAGAGCTGATGGGGGAACTCTACGATCTTTGCCGGGAAATGAGCGCAGAAACAGGGATCCCCTTGGCTCAAGCCCGGCTGATCTTGATCCATCGCCAGGCCCATCTGGTCGAGGGCTTCTCGGAACCCTTCCGCCGGGCGGTGGAAAGGGAAATCCGCCATCTGGGGGTGGAAATCTGGGCCGGATGTCAGGTGAAAGCCTTTGGGCCGGAGCACGTGTGGCTCTCGGATGGCACCGAGTTGATAGCTCAGACCCGCCTGTGGGCAGGTGGCTTCCAGGTGCCGAGCTGGTTGAGCACCTGCGGCTTGCCAACAGGGCCGACGGGAGCCCTGCTCGTGGACAAATACCTGCGGGTGCAAGGCTCAGAGCACATCTTGGCGGTGGGGGACTGCGCTGACTTTGTTTGGGGATCCCGCCTCTTGCCCAAGATCGGCGTGTACGCGGTGCGCCAGGGGCCAATTGCAGCCCAAAACCTGCTGCGGCTCATCCGCGGCCAACCTCTGATCCCCTACCGACCGCAGGCCACGGTTTTTGTTTGTGTAACGGTGGGGAACCGCGTTGCCGTTGCCGAGAAAGGCAGGCTGGTCTGGCGCGGCTATGCAGCCACGGTGCTGAAGAACTTTTTTGATTGGCTGTACATGCGCAAACTTAAGCCCCTGCGCTGGCAGGAGTTTTTCTACTGACTCAAGCTCTACCAAGAACGGGGTTAAGATCAAAACCAGATGGGCCAGGTCGGGCTCGCTTCCCAAATCCTGAATATCTGAGAACTATGGCTATTCCCGGCGGCAATGGGCTATGAGCGGATCGACTTTTGCCGACCGGCCAGAGCAGCGACCAACCAGGAGCAACAATGCCTCTAGATAACCTGCGCGGACTCTATCAGCAAGTCATTCTGGAGCGGTACAAAAAGCCCCACAACTTCGGCAGAGTGGATCCCGTCCACCGCCACCAACGTGGCCACAACCCCTCCTGTGGCGACACCATCGACCTCACCTTACAACTGGATCCCAGCCAGGAGCGGATTGTCGATATCAAATTCGAGGGGGCAGGCTGTGCCATTGCCCTGGCTTCTGCCGATCTCATGGCGGATGCGGTGCGGGGGCGCACCATCCCCGAAGCTCTGCAGTTGGTGGAGCGCTTCCAAGCCATGATGCGCGGTGGCGAAGAGTTCCCGCGGGAGCAACGGGCTTTGAACGCCATGAAAGGGGTAGCCCAATTTCCAGTGCGCATCAAATGCGCCAACCTGGCCTGGCATGCGCTCAAATACGCGCTGGAATCGCCCGAACCCCAGGCCAATGGGTCGGCCTTTGTGAGCAACGAAAACACCGACTGACCAAAAGGCGCGGCAAGCCCCGTCCTTCAGGGCAGGGAAGGATAGCGCCGACCGTAGCCGACGCCCTTTAAAAACGCAGTGTCGGCCATGTGAATATCGTTGTCATCACGCATAGGCCAAGAATACGATTGAGCGGTGCAACAACTTCAAGCCTTCAAGTACGAATTGCTGCCCAACGGCCAGCAGGAACGGCAGATGCGCCGCTTTGCTGGCTCCTGCCGGTTCGTCTACAACAAAGCACTGGCGTTGCAGAAGGAGCGTCACGAGCAAGGTCAGAAAAAGCTAGGCTATGCGGGCTTGTGCCAGCTGCTCACCGAGTGGCGCCACAGCGCAGATACGGCGTGGCTGGCGGATGCGCCGGTGCATCCGCTGCAACAGGTGCTCCAGGATTTGGAGCGAGCCTACAGCCACTTCTTCGCCCAACGCGCCGGCTTCCCGAAGTTCAAGAAAAAAGGCCGGTCGGACAGTTTCCGTTATCCCGACCCCAAGCAAATCCAGCTGGACCAGGCCAACAGCCGCATCTGCCTGCCTAAGCTTGGTTGGGTGCGCTACCGCAATAGCCGCGACGTGGTGGGCAAGGTCAAGAGCGTCACCGTATCCAAGCACGCTGGCAAGTGGTTCGTGTCGATCCAGACCGAGCGCGAGGTGGAGCAACCCAAGCCGAAGGGCGGCGTAGTCGGCATCGACGTCGGTATTGCCCGCTTGGCTACCCTCTCGGACGGCACGTTCTACGCGCCCCTCAACAGCTTCAAGCGGCACGAGGCGCGCTTGCGCAAGGCACAGCAAGCGCTCTCCCGCAAAGTCAAGTTCAGCAACAACTGGAAGAAGGCAAAAGCCCGCCTCCAGCGTATTCATTCTCAGATGGCCAACGCCCGCCGCGACTTCCTGCACAAGGTCTCGACCGCGATTTGCAAAAACCACGCGATGGTGTGCATCGAGGACTTGCAGGTGCGGAATATGTCCAAGTTGGCGGCAGGGACAGCAGATGCTCCTGGGAAGAACGTCCGCGCCAAGTCAGCGTTAAACAAAGCCATTCTCGACCAGGGGTGGTATGAGTTCCGCTGCATGCTGGAGTACAAGCTGGCCTGGAAAGGTGGCAGGCTCATTGTCGTGCCGCCGCAGAACAGGAGCCGCACCTGTCCATGTTGCGGCCATGTTTCATCAGACAACCGCCAGACCCAAGCCTGGTTCGAGTGCGTGGCGTGCGGCTATGAGAATAACGCCGATCGCGGCAGCGGGCCGGAGGCCTTTCGCGGCAGCGGGCCGGAGGCCTTTCTGGTCGGTGCCATCAACATCCTTGCTCGCGGGATACAGCTGTTGCGAGACGAAGGGCAGGACACGGCCGACGCTGCGGTCGGGATGCGGGTGGATCAACCACCCGTGTCAGCCCGGATGGCCTGTGGATCGAACTGCACGGGCGGTCGGAAGCAGGAACCCGCCGAGACGACTGCGCAAGGAGCCATCCATGCGTAGCGTGGTAGGAATCTCCAGCCTTCAGGCCGGGGAGGATGTCAAGATTCCCGTTTGCGACAGCTTCAGCCCCTTTCTCAAAGGGAGAGAGGAGTTGAGGCGATGCACAGCCCGACTGGGAATGCTCCTCTTGGCTCAATTGGCTGATGAACCAGAATCCAGCCCCTGGAGTTGCTCCCACTGGGCGGGGGTAAAGGTGCGCAGGGCTAAAGCATGTAGGCGGCCATCCTGCAGGTAAGCTTTCAGGGCCTCATTCACCAGCCGGTGCTGTTTGATCAGGGGCAAGCCCTGGAATTGTTCCGCCACCACGATGGCCTGGAAATGATGGCCATCGCCGACAGTGTCTTCCACCTGCACCCTTGCGCCGGGTAGGGCAGCCCGTACCAATGCCTCAATTTCTCGTGGATCCATGCGCTGTTGTTCCCGTTGTCTCGTCGCGTCAGCGTTGCGGAGCAATAGTGTGTCCAAGCTCGAGATCCCGCCTTGGATCTCGACCTGCTCATCCATTACCCTAGACGGTTCCGGGGCAAAACGGGATCTCTTCCGGCCCACTGCAGGCGGTGGCCAGGCTGGGATGGCTCAGCACCAAGACCTCGGTGATGGGACCGCGTTTGTGGCCCTGGGCGTTGATGGCACGGCTGGCAGAGATGGTCTGGATGGGGTAATCCCGGTACAGTTCCCGCACAAAGGGGCAATCGGAATTGGAGAGCAGCACCTGCACGCCTCGGTCGGCCAATGTTCCAAACACTTCTCGCAGGCGGATCTGTTCCGCTTCGCCGAAGGCAAACCGGCTGTAGGCGGTGAAGCTGCTGCTGGCAGAAAGGGGATGGTAAGGGGGATCCAAATAGACGAAATCTCCGGGTTTGGCTCGTTCGAGCACCTGCCAAAACGGCTGCACCGCGATCTCCACGCCTTGCAAAACTCGTGCCACGGCCCGTAGGTTCTCCGCGTCGCAAATGCGGGGATTACGGTAACGGCCCAAAGGAACATTGAACTCTCCCCGCGAGTTCTCCCGGTAGAGGCCGTTGAAACAGGTCTTGTTCAGATACAGCAGGCGGGCAGCCCGTTGCGCCGGATCTTCAAATCGAGCCGCGCGGATGGTGTAGTAATAATCCCGGCTGTGGTGGGCTTGGTGGTGGCTGAGCAGGGCGATAAGCTCCTCCACGTGATCCCGCACGCAGCAATACACGTTTACCAGCTCAGGGTTGATATCCGACAAAACAAAGTGTCGAGAACCCGATGGGATCCCTTGGGCCAGATGAAAAAAGACCGCTCCACCCCCCAAAAAGGGCTCGTGATAGGTGTTCCAGGTGCGAGGGAAAAAGGGTTCGTATTGGCTGAGCAGTTGCCCTTTTCCCCCTGCCCATTTTAGGAAGGGACGCGCTTTAACGGCTGGCTCCGCTGGGGTGGGTTCGCAGGAGTCGGGTACAGGGTTCCAGAGTTCTTCCCGCCGCAGAGCACGCCTATGTCCAAGAGAACAAGGGTGGGTCATCGTTGGTTCAGTGATCTGGATTCTCTTCCAGCAGCTTTTCTAGCGTCTCGATCCAATGCTCCAGCTCCTCCAGCGCCTGCAACACTCCCCCTGGGTCGCTCAGATCTGCCTGCAGCAGCTGGGTGGTTTCTTCCAAAGTCAGGGATCCGAGCGGGCTGGCCAACCAACGAAGGTAGTGGGGCAGAAAGTTGCGCGGAGAATCATGATAGCGGCGGTGACAGGCCAAGGCCACCAGGCTGGCAAGGCTGGCCTGATAGGCACTGAAGGGGTGGAGAAACAGCTCCGGCATCCCCACCCAGTAGAACTGGTGTTCCGGCAACAGTTCCACCGCATCTCCGCACAGCTCCTGACACAGCTTCAACCACTCTTCGCTCACCCAGGAGGAGTAGGTTACACCGTTTTCCCATTCGGGGATCCCCGACCGATAGAGGAGCAGCTCCAGCCGACCGATCAAACCCTGGTAAAACACCGCCTGCAACTGGGCTTCCAGATGATGTATCAACAGGGCCTGGGCCAACTGGAGGCTGCCGGAGCGTTCCCGCCAGCGCTGCGGAGCAGTTTGCCCCTCTGGGTCGTAAAGAGCAGGCCTGCCCATGCGAGGGGATCCCACTGCCAATGCAACCAGGTGATCCAGGAGTATTTGCTGCAAAAAGACGGTGTGAGCCTGCACCCCCCACGCTCGCGGCAGCAGTGCGGAACTCCCCTGCATCTCCTCTAGATCCAGCCAAACTTGGGGATCCTCAGGCCGGAGCCGCCGGCTGAGGGTGGCAAGGGTCTTCAACAAGAGCTCGCTCCCGCCGGATCCCGTTTCTCCTGGTCTAGACGAGGACTCTGTTTCGCTGACGCGAGTGGGCTTGTCTGCCTCGGTTGCGATAGCGCCGACTTCCAGCAGCCAGGGTTTGGCCTGGGCCGCACACTCGGGGCAGAAGTCCTGCAGGGCTGCCCAGATTAGAGAGGTGGCCTCAGCAGGGGTCAGGGGCGGCACGGGATCCCCCCAGGGCGCATGCAGATCGCAGATGCGAATGGAACGTCCCATTGTTCTGCTTTTGAGGCGGTAATAGTGCTGGAACAGGTCAAACCGATCGCGGATCCCTTCCAATAGGTTCTCCAAAAAGGTCTGAGTCAGGCCCTGGCGGGCCAGATACAGCTCGGCAGCAGAGTCATAGCCCCGCCATTGGGCCTCCCACAGGTGGTCGCGGATCAGGGTGCTGAGGATAAACCCACCCAGATCGGCATGGGCTTCTAGGTGTTGGACTAGCCGCTGGTAGGCCACCCAGCGGATCTCCGCGCTGGCGTGAGTTTGTAAGCTCTGCAGCTGGACAAGAGTGTGCTCTGGGAGCGCAGCAGGCGAGTTCAGGGTCACTTGCCACAACTGCCGCCAAGCTAACCTTCCTGTTGGGTACTGTTGGTGGAGCAGGCACTCCAGAGGCTCCGGTTGTTGGTGACCCCGCTGCTGCAGGAGGCGACACAAAAACTGGCGAAAGGGGCGCAGCTCCGGCTCGGCACAAGCAGCGGCCAAGGGATCCGAGGGCCGATCCTCTCGCTCCTGCGGCGTCTCAGCTGCGGGTTCGCCGAGGGGAACGGCGGTCAGGGATTGCAGTTCCAGGGGGAAAAACAACAGCTGGCTCTGCAGGGAGATGGCCCGCTCCAGATCCCTCCAGCTGGGGTCTGCCTTCGTCCAGGCCATCTCTGGTTCGGCCTCAGCCGGGATCGCTGTTGGAAGGCTGCTGCTCTCGCAACCCTCGGCAAGATGGGCTGCCAGGGCGAGCGCCTGCGTCAGCTCCGACAACTCCTGCAGCGCCACCGCCAGCTCTGGCGGGCTGAGCTGGACCACCTGCCCCCGGTAGCGCTGGGCAAACTGCTGCACCTGCTCCTCCAGTTCATTCCAGGTTAGGGCGCGCTTTTTCCCAGAGCCAGAGAAACGCTCGAAAGGGGGTTCAGCAGCAGGAAAGACCACCGGCATCAGCCTCCTAGAGATGGGGTCGTCCCTCTGTTGGCTTGTCGGCAGAGGGGTGTGCCCGCCTTTTGACCTCTGCCAAAGGGCAAATGGCTGGGGAAATCTGGGTTGGAGGTGCAGGCTGCGATCAGAGGGATCCGGATCCCTGCTATCCCCCCCTGGGGGTTCCCATCCTGGTCAGAACATAGCCTCACCGCTGCTGTGCTGCGCAAAGGCGGCAGCAACAGCCAACCCAAGCCTGAGCCATTCGGCAAGCTCGGATCCGGGATCCCGCATTCATTAAAGACTGCGACTGCGAAAACCGACGTGCCTCCTTGGGGGCAGGAAAAACCTGAGATGATTGTGACATTCTCCTTGGGCAAATGCAGCCGGCAGCGTGGGGATCCCAATTTCGGCCAGGATACGTGTTGGGACAGAATAGGCCTGCGGCCACTTGTGCAAAGGGTAAAAGAACTATCCGAGGGAGGTGACAGCATTGTTTGCCCAAGTCACTGCTGCCGCTCTGCTGGGACTCCGGGCCGTGCAGGTTACGGTGGAGGTGGATGTGGGCGGTGGCTTGCCCCAGATCACCTTGGTGGGACTGCCCGATACTGCCGTTCAGGAGGCCAAAGAGCGAGTGCGGGCGGCGATCAAGAACTCCGGCTTTGCTTTACCCCAGCGGCGGATCATCGTCAACTTGGCCCCTGCCGATCTGCGCAAAGAGGGCCCCAGCTTCGATCTGCCCATTGCCATCGGGATCTTGGCGGCCTCCGGGGTGATCGAGGGGGAAGCGCTGGCCAACACCCTGATGGTGGGGGAATTGGCCCTAGACGGCACCCTACGCCCGGTGGCCGGGGTTCTGCCTATTGCCGCCAGCGCTGCCGAGATGGGGATCCGCCGCCTGGTGGTACCCCAGGAAAATGGGCCGGAAGGAGCGGTGGTGCAAGGGATCCAAGTGTATGGGCTGCCCTCCTTGGCGGCGGTGGTGGGCTGGCTGCAAAACCCAGAGGGAGTTGAGCCGGTGCGGATCCAGCCAGAACAGATGTTGCCAACCGAAACGGAACCCCTGCTGGATTTGGCCGATGTGAAGGGGCAAGAACATGCCCGGCGGGCTCTGGAGATCGCGGCAGCCGGCGGGCACAACCTGTTGCTGGTGGGCAGCCCGGGAGCGGGCAAGACCATGCTGGCGCGGCGACTGCCCGGCATTCTGCCCCAGCTGCAGTGGGAAGAGATGTTGGAGATCACCCGCATCTACTCGGCAGCCGGCCTGTTGCGGCAAAACCTGCACCTGGGACGCCAGACCCCCCTGATCGCCCAGCGGCCCTTTCGCGCTCCCCACCATTCGGCTTCGGCAGTGGCGCTGGTGGGTGGCGGCCCCTACCCCAAGCCCGGGGAAATCTCGCTGGCCCACCATGGCATCCTGTACCTGGATGAGCTGACGGAATTCCGGCGGGAGGTGTTAGAGGTGCTGCGCCAACCCCTGGAAGATGGCAAAGTCACCATCTCCCGCGCCCGCGTTTCCCTAGAGTTTCCCGCCCAAACCACCCTGGTGGCCTCCACCAACCCCTGTCCCTGCGGCTTCTACGGGGATCCCGTTCACCCCTGCACCTGTACGCCGCAACAGCGGGAGCGCTACTGGTCCAAGCTCTCCGGCCCGCTGCTGGATCGCATCGACCTGCAGGTGCGGGTCAACCGCCTTAAGCCGGAAGAAATTGTCCGCGCCCAGGGCGGCGAATCTTCCCAAGCGGTGCAGCGGCGGGTGGAGCGGGCACGACAACGGCAGCGGCAGCGCTTTCAAAACGAGCCTGGGATCCACTGCAACGCCCAGATGCAATCCCGCCACCTGCGGCAGTGGTGCTCCCTTTCGGATCCCTGTCGCAAGCTCTTGGAAAGCGCCATCCAAAAGTTGGCCCTGTCTGCGCGGGGGAGCGACCGCATCCTCAAGGTGGCCCGCACCATCGCCGATCTCGAGGGCGCGGAGGCCATTGCCCCCACCCACATTGCCGAAGCGATTCAATACCGCAGCCTGGATCGCGCTCGGCTGTAAAGCCCAAGCGCTCGGCGCCGCTGACGCGACCACCCCCAGCCCCCCTCCCAGATAGGGTTTCCCTCACTGCCAGAGCTCCGGCCTGCCCTACGGGATCCCATCCCCTGTTTTGCTGGGAAAAAGCTGCCCCCCTTGCACCTGAAGGATTTGGGCGGCCTTGAGCCAGCTGGCGTCGAAGGATCCCAGATGGGTGGTGGTAACCAAGGTTTGCACGCGCTCCTGAATGGCTTCCAAGAGCTGGTTTTGCCGCTGCAGATCCAGCTCGGCCAGCACATCGTCCAAGAGCAGCAAGGGCGGATCCCTGACCACCTGCTCGATCAGCTCCAGCTCCGCCAATTTCAGAGCCAAAACCAGAGTGCGCTGCTGGCCTTGGGATCCATAGGCGCGGGCGGCGGCTCCGTTGATGCACAGCTCCACCTCGTCCCGGTGGGGGCCGACCAGGGAAGTGCCCAGGGCCTGTTCGGCGGCGGCCTTGGCGCGGAGCTCCGTCAAAAATTGGGCCTGAGCCACCTCGGGATCGGCCTGGGGATCCGGCAGGGGCACCTGGGGTCGATAGGTGAGGGTGAGGGTCTCCCGTCCGCCGCTGATGGTTTGGTGCCAGCGGGCGGCCAGGGGTTCCAGCCGTTGCAGCAGCCGGGCGCGGCGGCGCATAATTCGGCTACCGGTGGTGGCCAGTTGGGCATCCCAGAAGGCCATCTGCGAGAACTTGTCGCCGGCAGCCGCGGGATCCTGCTTCAGTAGGGCGTTGCGCTGCTTGAGGATCTGGCGATACTGCTCCACCAGGCCGAGGTAAGCTGGCTCCAGCTGCAGCAACACCCCATCCAACCAATTGCGCCGCGCCTCTGGCCCCCCTCGCACCAGCTCCAGATCCAGGCTGGAGAACACCACGGCATTCACCTGTCCCAAAAAGTCCACCTGGCGGCGCAGCACCTGCCCGTCCACCTTCAGGGATCGCCTGCCGCTGCTGCGCAGCTCCATCACCAGCTCATGGGCCACACCCAGCCGTTCAACCGTGGCGGCAATCTGGGCTTGTCGCTCCTCTTGGTATACCAGCTCCCGATCCCGGCTGGCCCGCCGCGAGCGCAAGGTGGCCAACAGCTCCACCGCTTCCAGCAGGTTGGTCTTGCCCTGGGCGTTCTCCCCCACCAGGATGGTTTTGGGCGCGTCAAAGGTGATCTCTTGCTCCCGGTAGTTGCGAAAGTGGCGCAGGTGCAGGAAACGCAGGTACACCAAGGGAGATGTAAAGACGCGATCAGTCAGTATTCGAGAAGAACAGCCCCCGCTCTGGGGGCTTTCACTTTAACCCAACTCCAGCAGGGGCCAGAGAAGATAGAGGGGTTAACCCCGGAAACTCAGCCAGCAGGGATCCCTTCTATCCCCAGTTCCGGGTAGGCCAGATCAGCGCCTAGTCAGGGTAGTCATCCCCCCGAGGCGCTCAGCCGCCAACAGGTGTAGGGCAGCGCGGGCGGAGTAGCGGGCAGCTTTGCTACGGCTGTAGTCGGCGAAGGTGTAGCTGCTGGGATCCGTACTTACGTCGCTCAACAGCTCCTGCGCTTGATTCTGCAGGTCAGAGACGCTGCCGGAGTTGATGTTGGCGAAGGCCATCTCCGCTTGCAGCCGGCTGAGGTACTCCTGAGCCCGGAAAGGGGCCTCGAAGAAGGAACGGCCAGGGCGGCCCATAAAACCCAGCTCCGCCTCATAGAGAACTTTGGCTGCTTTGGCTAAGTTTTCCGCTGCTTTGGCCTGCTCGCGGGCGGCGAAGAAATTCCCTGCCTCAATTGAGGCTTGGGCGTTGGTGAAACTCTCCTGGCCGTGTTCCAAAAGGCGGGCAGCCTCTGGGGAAGACCCCCGCTGAGAGAGGAAGCTGGCTTCGGCCAGGTGTCGCTGCGCCTTAGCCAGATCGCGGCTGGCTCGCTCAAGATCCCACGGGCGCTGCCAAGTTGGCTGTACCTGAAGGGGAGCTGTGGCTTTAGGAGCAGAGCGTCTGCCCCGCTGGGCTTGCGCCGGGGATCCCAGCACCAGGGGGGTGAGCAGAACCAAAATCGGCAGAGAACAACCCAGAGCGCGAGCAAAAGAGGAACGAATCGTCATTGGTCATAGACTCCAATCGACAGGACAAGCCGGTTTGGGTTATCGCGGCTCATCTTGAGAATGGCGGAGAAAAATGACGTGAAGATGACAAGGGCAGCTCTACCGTAAATATCGATCCCTCTCCCACTTGGCTGGCCACTCGCAGGGATCCCCGATGGGCGGTGACGATCTGCTGGGCCAAGGCCAGGCCCAGACCGAACCCACCCGTATGGCGAGCACGGGTTTCATCCACCCGGTAAAACCGCTCAAACAGATGGGGCAGATGCTCGGGGGGAATGCCAATGCCTGTATCCTTGACGTGGAGGTAAGCGCGCTGGCGCTGGCTTTCCAGGCTCACCTGCACTGTGCCGCCTGCAGGGGTGTACTGCAGGGCATTGCGCAGTAGGTTCTCGATGGCCTGCCGCAGCAGGGCAGCGTTCCCCCGCACAAGCCAACCCCCAGAAAGATCCGTCTCAGGCAGGTGGCATTGCCAGTGAAGGCCAAGGGCCTCAGCTTGGGGGCGGTATTGCTCGCTCAGCTCCTGCAACAGCGCTCGCAAATTCAGAAGCGGCAGATCCTCCAGGGGCAGGGATCCCTGCTGGCGGGCCAACTGCAGCAAGGTATCGATCAGCACGCTGAGGCGGCGGGCACCGCTCACCACCTTTTCCAGGCGAGGTTGAGCTTGTTCCGGGGCCAGCAGAGCCATTTGAGCATTGCTCATCAGGGCGGCCAGGGGGGCGCGCAACTCGTGGGAAGCATCGGCAGTGAAGCGTTGCAACTGCTCGTAGGAGCGACGAATCGGCTGCATCGCCAGCCCCCCCAAGATCCAGCCGGCCCCGCCGATCAACGCCAGCGTCAGCGGGATCCCGATCCCCAACCCCCAGCGCAAGCGACCCAGGGTAAGTTGCAGCGGTTCCAGGGGCACCGCCAGTTGCAAGTAGCCCAGTAGCTTTTCCTCCTGCTGCACCGGCAGCGTGAGCTGGCGCAACAGTAAGCCGCTCTCTCCTTCCACCGTTTGGAAACCCAGTTGGAGATGGTGAGGCGGGCCATCCAAGTCAAACAGCTCCAGAGGAGGCCGGGATCCCGTGTACTGGCGCAGGGATCCCAAGCTTTCCCTTCCGGTGCCGGGAGCAGGATCGAACCAGCGCACATAGGCCAAGTGATGGTCGAGGGGTTGGGTTTTCCCCCCCAAAAAGGGCACCTCGTTCAACACCAACCGCCACTGCCCCTGGCGCAGCTCGTACTTAATGGCTGCCGCCATGATCCCGGCCTGAACCTGCAGCTCCTCGTCAAAAGCCTGCAACTGGTTCTCCACTTCCAAGCGGTAGAAGACGGCGGCAAACACCAGCAGGATCCCCCCCATGACCCCGGCAAAGCTGCGGGCCAAGCGACGGCGGCTGTGGTGAAACACCAGGGATCCCGTCCCTCTTGTCGCAGCCTTCTGCCCCAGGTGCGGCTGAAGGGGGTGTGCCAGGGAAACCCAGTTCCAGCCCAGCCATGGGAGAGAATGCTTGTGTTCAGCTCTTTTCACCTCCATCGCCACCCCCTAGAAACTGCTTTCATGGGTTCTCTTCTGGAGAGGCTATGCGCAGCCGGTACCCCTGGCCATACACCGATTCCAGCCAATCTTGGGCCTCCACCTCTTTTAACCGTAGCCGCAACCGCCGCACCAACGCAGCCACGGCATTGCTCTCCGGCTCACAGCCCCATTCCCACACCGCCTGCTCGATCTGGCCCCGACTGAGCACCTGGTTGGGATGGCGCATCAGGTATTCCATCAATTGAAACTCCTTGCCCGAAAGCTGTACCTGCCTCCCCTGCCGCTCTAGGGTCAGGCTGGCCAAGTGCAAGTGCAGGGATCCCAGGCTGAGGCTGTCTCCTTGCCATTGGGGGGAACGGCGTCCCAAAGCCCGCACCCGTGCCAGCAGCTCCACCAGATCCACCGGCTTGACCAAATAGTCGTCCGCCCCCGCATCCAACCCCTGCACCACATCCGATGTTGCGTCTTTGGCAGTTAACATCAGCACCGGCGCACATCCCCCCGATTGGCGGTATTGCCGACAGAGCTGGATCCCGCTTGGCCCCGGCAGCATCCAATCCAAAATCAGGAGATCATAGGCTTTCTCCTCCATCAGCCAGGCAGCCATCTCCCCTTCCTTGGCACAGTCAACCACGTGGCCGCACTTGGACAGGGCAGCCTGTAAAGGCTCCAACTGTTCCGGGTCGTCCTCCACCAGCAAAATTCGCATCGTCCTGTGCGCCGTTGACCAAGACGGCCAGTTCCCACTGCCCAGGCTAGGATGGATCACGGAAATAGCCCTCTGCAAGGGAGAGAACAACGGTGGGGTGGCCCAAAATCCATCGGTGGCAAGATCTAGGGTTTGATTTTTGGCTGGTGCTGCCCTTGGCAGGGCTTCTTTTTGTGGCGGGGGGAGAGTGGGTGACGGGCCAAGCGCTGAGCCGTCCTCGCCGGCTAGAGCAACCTTTGGCGATTCGCAGCCAGCAACAAGCCACCTTGGCCCTGGATATTCTTTCCATTCAGGCGGAGATCCGCCGCTCCCGTGGCTACACCAAGGTGGAGGTGACTACCACCAATCCCCACCTGCGCAAGCTGGAATTTGAATTTCCACAACTGGATCCAGACCAGGTGTCGGCTCAGATTGCCCAAGAGCTTGGCCTTGCTCCCGAGCAAGTGCAGCGCCTGACCCGCTATAGCTTGGACTAGAGAGACACTCCAAGTCCGTTCAAAAAATGCGGGCTAACTGCTCGCAGGCAACTCTAATTTTCTCCAAGCTACCGGGATTGACCAAGCCGTAGTAGTCAAATCCATAAACTTTCCCAGTTTGGACGGCTTGCAACCGATTCCAAAAGGGGCGGGAACGGAAAAACGCCAAGGGATCCGCCGCCTCCGGGTTGACCACCAGCAGAACTTCTGGGTTGGCTTCCAGGATGCGCTCTGCCGAAAGGGTGACGTAGCCCCGAAAAGGCCCTTGGCTTTGCAAGGTAGCGGTGAGATTGTCCGCGCCAAAGCGTTCCAGCAGATCCCCGGCCCAGCTTTGCCGGTTGGGAGAAAGAATCGGCTGGGTGCCCACCAAGAGCAAGGTTTTGGGTCGAACGCGGGGCAGTTCCTGGGGCAAAAGGGATCCATACTGCCGCAGCAAGGGATCGGGATCCGCCCCCAAAGCAGCAGCCAGGGTGGCAATCGTCTCTTCCAAAGCAGCCCAACTGTCCACGCGGGTGAGGTAGGTGGGGATCCCCAGCTCCTGCAGCCGTTCTGCCAGAGCCTCGTGAAAGCCACTGGCCCCCACCACCCAGTCCGGTTGTAGGGCCACAAGCTGCTCCAGGTTGGGTTGGTTGCCCAGCCCCAGGCGGGTCAAGCCTTGGAAGCGGGGATCCTCCTCCAACAAACGACCGGCAGGGATCCCCACCAACCTATCGGGGGCCAAGCGATAGAGGATATCGGCAGTCAAGGTGGTGAGGCTGGCTACCCGACGAAAAGGACTCTGTCTCGCTGACAGGAGTGGCTCCTGAGGGATCCGACCTTGGGCTTGGGCCAAACGCCCCATTCCCCAGGCCCCCACGCTGGCCAGACCAAAGGCGAACAGTTGACGGCGAGAAAGACGAGACAGCATAGACAATCTGATACATTTACGCTGAACACTGCTGAACATCACTGTTCAACTATGCAGCGATAGCATTCTGTTTGTTTCCAACCAGAATGGCGGTATCCCGCAAAGCTTTGAGTAGAATACCCAAAGCGCAGTTTCCGTGTCGTCTTACTACCAATTTTCTGCTTTGCTTTGGCTACCATGTTGGCAGACTCGAAAGTAAACAGAAAGATCAACTGGTAGTAATCCGTACTGAACATATTATACATTATTTTCAGTATAGTTGAGCTTATTATTGACTAGAGTCATGCTCCAAAACAATTCCCAAACAGCAATCAATTGAGGGTGAACTGGATGGGCACCACCACCCAAGACTCGATGGGGGCGTTGTTTCTCAAGGCCGGGCTGAATTCCCACCGCTGCACCGCCTCCTGCGCTGCCCTATCCAGGGCGGGAAACCCACTGGAAGAGGCGATCTCCACCTGCTGCACCTGCCCCTGGGCATTGACCTTGGCCCGCAGCAGCACCTGCCCCTGTTGGCCGAGACGGCGAGCTTGAGGAGGGTAGGGGGGCGGAGGATTGCGACCGGGGATCGGGCGGGCCAGGATGTCCGGCTGGGGGTTGGCAGCCACTGTCGGTGGGGAGGAACTGGGGGTGGCAGGTGTTGGGGCAGAGGAATGGGGTTGGGCTGCACCTATACCGCCAGGTGTCCCAGTTTCAGGATCCCTTGGCCCCAATCTGCTCTCGCTGCCGGGGGAAGGCGGAGCGGCGGCAGTCTTTACGCTGGAACGGATCCCTTGGATCAAGGGGGTAAAGCGGGGCAGAGGGGTGCTTGAGGTAACCGGGGCGGAGGTGAGTGGAGTCGCTGTAGAGGTGGGGGTAACCGCCGGAGTTGGGGTGGGCTGTTGTGGCGGAGGAGTGGGTTGCGGGGTAGCTGTCGGTAATGGGGTCAGTGGAGGAGTAGGGGTGGGTTCTGGCTTTGCCGTGGGAATGGGTGTAGGGGTCGGTGGAGGCGTAGGGGTCGGAGTTTGCAGGGCCAGCAAAGATTCAGCCTCCGGGATGGCTGGCATCTCGATCTCTTGGGGCACAGGCTCCGGTGGGGATAGATCGTCTGCAGGGGGCGATTCCGGGGCCGGGCCGGGCGGCTCTGCTGTTGGCTCTGGTGGGAGAGATTCTATGGATTCTGAATCCGGTTCGAGCAACTGTGGCTCGGGATCCTCCAGCAAAAGCGTGACTGGGATCCGGAGTTCTGCGTCTGATAAAGGCCGGGATCCCCACCAAGCCAGCCCCAGCAGCGCCATCAGGTGCAAGAGGAGGGAAATCAACCCCTCCCGGCGCAGCGGTCGGGGATCCCTGGCTCGCAGGTGGAGGACGGTCCCCGGCGGATCTTCCCCCTCCTGGCAAGCTGTCCAGAGGGCAGCCCAGCTATAGCCGGCCACCCAAGCCTCTTGCAGCAGCTCCTCGGCACACTCCAGCCAGCCGCTCTCTCTTGCGCCAGCCCAAAGCCACAACGCCAACCAAGCCAGCCCCGCCTCCCAGGCCATGCCCGCCTGCTGCCAATACCACCCCTGCAGTCGCCACAAAAGCTGGGGACAGGACTTCCGAAGAAGAGAGAGGGATCCCTTGGGGGTGCGGGCAGGTGGCTCGGCAAGCATCGGTTAGAGCAGGATCCAGAGTAAACACGGCCTCAGGTCTTGGCCCCTAAAACCGGGTGGAAAAACTGAGCGCAGCATGCCGTCCCGGCTGGGCCCGCCGTTCCACTTCAGGGCCGACAAAGAGAGAGCGGGTTTCGGAGTAGAGAAAATACTTTTCATCAAAGAGATTGAACACCCCGAAATTCAATTGCCAGTTGTCGTCCAGGTTGTAGTAGCCCAGCAGATCCACCACGGTGTAGCCCTTGGGCACAAACGGAATTTGAGGTGGAGCGTTGGGGTTCGGTTGCACTACCTCCCGTTGCGGGTCGCGGGGATCCGCCACCAGCGTGGCCACCAACCTGGCTCCCCAGATCTGGCTGGGATCGTCGTAGTGCAGTCCCAGTACTGCCGTCAGTGGCTCAATGGAAAGGAGGGGTTTGTTTTCGGTGAGGTTGTCCCCCACCGCCCAGGCAAAGCTGCCATTGAGGCTCCAGCCGGTCAAATCGGGGCTGAAGAAGTACTGCCCGGTGGCTTCTACACCATAGATGCGGGCCCGACTGACGTTCTGGCTCTGAAAGAGAGTCACCGGTGGAGGTGGCGGGCTCCCTGGCGGGCTGGGGGGTGAAGGCTCGGATCCCACCTCCCGGAAAGCCTCGATAAAGTCGTTGTAGGTGTTGTAGTAGGCGGCCAAGCTAAAGCTGGCCTGGGGGTAGATCCCCCGCAACCCCACTTCAAAGCCTTGGCTGGTTTCCGGTCGCAAGTTGGGATTGGAAAGGGTGCGGTAGCGGAAGAAGGGGCTGACCAGGTTGGTGAAGCCGCTGTTGATTTCGTTGTACTGAGGGGCCCGAAAACCGGTGTTGTACTGGGCCGTAAAGGTGAGGTTGGGATTAATCCTCCACACCAGGCCCACCTTGGGAGAAATGGCATCGGCAAACAGGCTGGCGGCTTCTGCCCCACTTTTCAAGAAGGCTTCGTCAGGGCTGGGGGTGAGGCGGTAGGTGTCGTAGCGGATGCCGGGGATGAGGGTAAAGTTGCCGCCCCCAAAGTCGATCTCATCTTGCAAATACAGCCCAAAGCGCACGGTATCGGAGTCGGGAAAATCTTTGGTGGGAAAAGTGTCCGGGGGGATGTTTTGGGTGACTGCCCCGGTCAGCAGGTTGGTTTGGAAGCGGTTGCGGGGACGTTCGTTGCGGGTGGTGGAGATCTCCATTCCATACACCAAGCGGTGGGAGAGATCCCCGGTTTGGAAGCGGCTCTGGGCCTGTACGCTGGCTCCCAGAATGTTGCTGACCAGCTCGTTGAAGGTATCCCGACGCACAGGCACGGGCCGACCTTGTACCGTGAGGGTGCGTTCTTCCACGCTGGGCTCCTGGGTGCGGGCCGGCTGGTAGTAGATCTGGACGGTGGCCAGCTCAAAAGCGGGGGTATCGGGGTTGGCGTAGCGATATTCCAAACTGAGGCGGCTGCGCTCGGTCTCAATGGTCTCCCTGAAAAAGCGGATGCCGGGATCCAGGTTGCGGGGCGAAAAGGTGGTGGTGGTGCGGTTGTGGAAGTATTCCGCCGTCAGGGTGAGGCTGTCAAAGGGACTGAAGCGATAGACCAGCTTGGCCAGAACATTGTCTCCCTCCACCGTCTGCCGATCCTTGAAACTGGGATCCGCCTGGATATCCGGCTCTCTGGCGTCGCGGCGAGTGTAGATGAGCAGGGCCTCTAAGTTATCCTGCCGACCCGCCAAGCTGAGGGTGTTGACGTACCCTTGGTTTTTGCTGTCGTACTGGCTGGACAGGCCCACATGGCTGTCCCGTTCCCCCAGCAGATCGGCTGGATCCAGGGTGGTATAGGTCACCACACCCCCCAGCGCGTCGCTGCCGTAGAGGGTGGAGGCGGGGCCGCGGATAATTTCTACAGTTTTCAGGGTCTCCAGCTCAAAGGTATCCCGGCCAATGGTGAAGGGGCCGAAGGAAAATCGCTCCGGCTGGCGGATCCCATCCACCTGGATCAACACCCGGTTGGCGTCGAGGCCGCGGATGTTGAAGTCCTGCAGGCCGTAGCGAACGCTGCGCCGCACGCTCACCCCCGGCTCGTAGCGCACCAGATCCTGAATGTTTTGAAGCAGCTCCCGCCGCAACCGCTCCCGGTCGATGACGGTAATGCTGGCGGGCGAGTCGGCCAAGGTGCGCTCGGTGCGAGTACCGGTTACGGTGACCTGTTGCAGGTTAAAGATCGGCGTGCCTTCCTGCTGGAGAGCCCGAAGCTCGGCCTGTAGCCGCTCCACCTCTGCCTGATCCCCCCGCTGGCGGGCAGCTTCGATTTGCGCCTTCAGCTCCCTAATCTGCTCTGGCAGGGTGGTCGGTGCAGGGGTGGCCTGGGCCAACAGCGGCGGAGTTGTCGAATCAGGGATCCGGGCATTGGGCTGAGCCTGGGACAGGGATCCCCAGCCCACTCCCAAACTCAACCCCAAACTCACCACCCGCCACCAACGACCGTTCACGCGCATAACCTCTCATGCTCCTCGAAATCCACAACAGGGAAAATTCACTGCAAAACCGGACAAACCCTCCCTCAGCACCCTGACACCGGCAGGGAGAGGAGCCTTGCTGCCGCTGGAGCTGTGCTGCGCAGGGGGCAAAGCTGTGGCCCTACCGGAGTCGAGATCCACTCCACCTCCAGGCCAAACACCTGTCGCACCCGGCTGGGGGTCAACACCGCCAAGGGAGACCCCAGGGCCTGCATCTGGCCGGATCCCAGCAAGGCAATCTGCTCGCTGTAGCGAATGGCCAAATTCAGGTCGTGCAGCACCGTAACTACCGTCAGGCCCTGCTCCTGCTTCAGCCGTTGCAACAGCTCCAGCAGCTCCAGTTGGTGGCGCAGATCCAAAAAGGTGGTGGGCTCATCCAACAGCAACACCTGCGGCTCCTGCACCAAAGCCAACGCCAGAAAAGCCCGTTGCCGCTCGCCCCCCGAAAGGGTTTCCACCCGCCGCAGCGCCAGGGATCCCAGTCCTGCTTGCTCCAGAGCCCACTCCACCCGCTGCCGATCCGCCGGCGTCAACTGCCACGCCCACCAGGGCTGGTGGGGAGAACGCCCCAGACTCACCAATTGCCGCACCGTTAGCCCTGCCGGGAGCCGCTGCTGCTGGGGCAAAAGAGCCAACTGCCGGGCCACCTGCTTTGGAGTGAGTTGAGCGTGCAGATCCCGACCGCCCAAGTACACGCGCCCAGCTTGGGGAATCAGAACCCGACTCAACAGTCGCAGCACCGTCGATTTGCCGGAACCATTGGGGCCGACAATGCTCAGCCATTCCCCCTGTTGCACGCTGAAGCTCACCTGTCGCACCACCGTCCGGGATCCGTAGCCCCCGCTCAAGTCCTCGACCTGCAGGATGGGCTCTCTCATCGCCCCGCCCCCTGCTGCCGCAGCAGCCAGCCGAAAAAGGGAGCCCCCATCACAGCGGTGACAATCCCCACCGGCAGCTCTATCGGGCCCAAACGGCTCAGGATGTCGGCACCGCTCAGCAGGGTCGCCCCTGCCAAGGCAGAAAGGGGCAACAGCCAGCGGTAATCGGATCCCACCCCCTGCCGCACCATGTGGGGCACCACCAAACCGACAAAGCCGATCAACCCCCCCACACTGACGGCGGTTGCCGCCAGCCAAGCCGCCACCAGACCAATCACCACCCGCGTCCGCGCCAGAGGGATCCCCAAGCTCACCGCCATCTCTTCCCCCAAGCTCAGCAGGTTTAAAGCCCGCGCCTGCCCCCATCCCAATCCCAAGCCGACCAGGATATACGCCCCGGCCACCTGCACCTCTGGCCAGCCCCGCCCGCTCAAGCTGCCGATCAACCAGGTGAGAGCCACCTGCACCCGGTCATCTGCCATCAACAACAAGGTGGAGCTAATGGCCCCAAACAGGGCGCTGACGGCCACCCCCGCCAAGATCAGCCGCTCCACCGCCAGTCCCGAGGGAGTACGCGCCAACCCGTACACCAACACGGTAGTCAGCACCCCGCCCACCCAAGCGGCCAGGGGCACCCAAGCCGTCCACTCTCCCAAGGTGAGCAACCCCACCGCCGCCAGGCCCGCCCCCGCCGAAATGCCCAGCAGGTAGGGATCCGCCAGCCCATTGCCCAGCATCCCCTGCAACAGGGCCCCTGCCATCCCCAGAGCCGCCCCCAGCAACTGGGCCAAGAGCGCCCGCGGCAGCCGCAACTGCCAAACAATCGTCTGCCGAATGGGATCCCCCTGCCCCCACAGGGCTTGCCAGAGTTCTGGGAAAGTCATGGGAACGGATCCCAAAGCAATCGAGACCAAAAGTACTAGGAAAATGAAACTCAATAGCAAACAGGTCAAACCGATTGGCGAGAGCAGCCGCTTTCTTTGCCCCCAGCCTCTGCCCCCCTCAACCTCTGTATACGGACACTCGCGATCGACCAGCACCGGGAAAACCTCTCGAGCTTTGCCCAGGAAGAGAGCCTTCTGAGGCCAAGAAACCCCCTCCGCCCGCAAGGGCGGGATGGAAAACTCAGCCAAGTTGGCCAGGCCTCCCTCCCGAGCTTTATTGAAAGTCAAACTCAACAAAACGTAGTCGCTAGAATAGCAAGGCTTCTTGGATGTTGCAAGTCAGTTTCAATAGCTTGTGCCTAAATTTCTCCCTCTTGCGCTTCAGGGCTTTTGGACAAGACCGGGCAGCGCCTCTGCCCAGCCACTCGGCCTTACCTCAGGGGGGATCCAACTACCCTGAGCGAGGTCATGGCAACCAACCGCGAAATGGGAATCAGGGGAGAAGGGCTGGGGAAACGTCTCAAACTTCATCTAGACCTGGATCTAGAATGGCCCAAGCTGGTCGGCCCGAGTTGGCTAGACTCCGAACCTTCAGCCCATTGCTTGCCCACGTTTTGATGCCATGAGTTCTTCCGCCGAGCCTACTTGGGATGCCTTAGAGGTGGATCCCGCCCTGCTCACCCCCATGATGCAGCACTATGTGGAGCTGAAGCGGCAGTATCCCCATGCCATCTTGCTCTACCGCCTGGGGGATTTCTACGAGATGTTCTTCCAGGACGCCCAGCGGGTGTCGCGGGAGCTGGAGCTGGTGCTCACCGGGCGGGAAGCAGGGGCCATAGGGCGGGTGCCCATGTGCGGGATCCCTTACCATGCTTTCGACCGCTACGCTGCCCAGTTGGTGGCCAAAGGCTATGCCCTGGCCGTCTGCGACCAGATGGAGCCGGCAGATCAGGCCAAGGGCTTGGTGCGGCGGGAAGTGACGCGGGTGATCACCCCTGGCACCGTCCTCGAAGAGGAGCTGCTGCAGGCGCGGCAAAACAACTACCTGGCAGCCGTCGTGCGGCTCAAAGGATCGAAGCAGGCTCCCTGCCGCTGGGGCCTAGCCTATGCGGATATCTCCACCGGCGAGTTCTGGGTGTGTCAGAGCGAGGGGCAAGAGCAACTGGAGCAGGAACTGGCCCGGCTGCAGCCGGCAGAGGTTTTGCTGCCCACCGAGGAGGGGCTGGGACTAGGCCTCATCCGTCCAGGGGATCCCCAAGGGCCTTTGGGGCTACCCGGCCAGTACGCCTATACGCTGCGCCCAGCGGAGCCTTTCGAGTTGGCGGTGGCGCGGGAGAACCTCATGCAAACCTACGGCCTGCGCTCTCTGGAGGGATTGGGCTGCGAGGGGCTGCCCCTAGCTATTCGAGCGGCGGGGGGGCTGTTGCACTATTTGGAGGAGACGCAAAAGAACCTAGTGCAGCCCTCTCCTCAGGGGGGCCATCCGCTCCTGCGTCCCCCTCGCACCTATCAGTTGACGGATTACCTCATCTTGGATCCCCAAACCCGCCGCAACTTGGAGCTGACCCAGACCATCCGAGAGGGGGCTTTTGTGGGATCCCTGCTCTGGGTGCTGGATCGCAGCCGCACAGCCATGGGGGGGCGCACTTTGCGGCGCTGGCTAATGCAGCCTTTGCGGGATTCGGAGCAAATCCGCCTTCGCCAAGACACCATCCAAGAGCTTTTGGAAAACCCTTCTCTGCGGGCCCGCCTGGGATCCCTCCTGGACTCTCTGTACGACCTGGAGCGGCTGGCCAACCGCGTCGCCTCCGGCACCGCCAACCCACGCGAGCTGGTGGCCCTGGGATCCTCCTTGGGCAAACTGCCCCAACTGGCCGAGCTAGTGGCTGAGGCCAAAACCCCCCTCCTGCAGAGCCTACAGCAAGTGGATCCCGCCCTGGTGGATCTGGGCCGCCGCATCGAGCACACCCTCCTGCCCTCGCCCCCGCCCATCCTTACCGAAGGGGGTCTGATCCGGCCCGGGGTGGATCCCGAGCTGGACAGGCTGCGGCAGCAGGTGGAGCAAGACCGCCAGTGGGTTGCCCAGTTGGAAAAAAGCGAGCGCGACCGCACTGGGATCCCCACTCTCAAGGTGGGCTTCAACAAAGCCTTCGGCTACTACCTCAGCATCAGCCGCGCCAAGGCCCACCAAGTCCCCAAAGAGTACATCCGCAAGCAAACCCTGACCAACGAAGAGCGGTTCATTACCCCCGAGCTCAAAGAAAAAGAGGCCCGCATCCTCACAGCCCAAACCGACATCAACCAGCGGGAATACGAGCTGTTTGTGCAGTTGCGCCAAGAGGCAGGATCCCGGGCCGAAGCCATCCGCCAAGTGGCCCAGACCCTGGCTGCCGTCGATGCTCTGTTTGGCCTGGCGGAAGTGGCAGTGCAGCAGGGATACACCCGTCCCCTCCTCACAACAGACCGCCGGCTGATCATCGAGGAGGGTCGCCACCCGGTGGTGGAAAAATCCCTGCCTCAGGGCCTATTTGTCCCCAACTCGGTGCAGCTGGGATCCCCCCACGGCCCCGATTTGATCGTCCTCACCGGGCCCAACATGTCCGGCAAGTCCACTTACCTGCGGCAAATTGGGCTCATCCAAATCCTGGCCCAGATGGGCAGCTTTGTCCCCGCGCGGCGGGCAGAGTTGGGCCTCTGCGACCGCGTATTTACCCGCATTGGCGCTGTGGACGATCTGGCTACCGGCCAGTCCACCTTCATGGTGGAGATGAACGAGACCGCCAACATCCTCAACCACGCCGGCGAGCGATCCCTGGTGCTTTTGGACGAGATTGGCCGCGGCACTGCTACCTTTGATGGCCTCTCCATTGCCTGGGCGGTGGCAGAGTACCTGGCTACCCAAGTGCGGGCCCGTACTGTCTTTGCCACCCACTACCACGAGCTCAACCAACTGGAGACCCTGCTGCCCAACGTGGCCAACTTCCAGGTGGTGGTCAAAGAGCTGCCGGATCGCATTGTCTTCCTGCACCAGGTGCAGCCGGGGGGGGCAGATCGCTCCTATGGCATCGAGGTGGGACGCATGGCCGGCCTGCCCCAGCCGGTAATCCAGCGGGCCGAACAGGTGCTGGCCTTGGTGGAAAAACACAGCCGCATCGGCCTGGGCCTGCGCAACCAAGGAAAAAGCCAACCTGCCCAGAAGAACTGCAAAAAAGAGCCCGCTCCCAATCGCAGCCCCGATTCCGCCGTTGGGGATCAACTGTCTTTGATCCCAGCACCTCTCTCTCCCGATTGGCCTTAGACTCCCCTACCCCTAATCCAGATCCCGTTCTTGCAACCCCAGGGCTGCAGCCAGCCCATCCAGCTCATCCCGATGCCCCTCCACCCATAGGTGGGATCCAGAAGCCGTTGGCGTTCGTTCCCAGGACGAGAGCGGGACAGAGTCCTCGTCGGCTTCCTGCAGTTTCAGGCGGATTTGCTCCGGGCGTTGGTTGCGCCGCCAGTAGTACCAACCCGCCCAGGGGGAGGCCAGCACCAACATCCAAGGCCAAGCGCCCCACCCCGGCTCAAGGGTCTGCAGCACCAAGACCAAACAGGCCAGCCCCGCCCCCGCCAGCCCCGTCAAAAAAAGGGCCAGCCCCACGCTAGCCTGACCCTGCCCTGCAAAGGTGGCGATCCCCTCGGCATCGGCGGACTGGAGACGATAGCCGCGCCCTTCCAAGTGCTCCCGTAGAGCGGATCCCATTTCTTCCAGGCTGCGACTGCTGAGATAGACGCGAGTCTCAACGCGATCTTTGCCCGAAGCTCGCAGGAAAAAGAATAGACCGATGGCCAACAGAGTCGTCAACGCCAAGGTTGAAACCTTTTCCCCCGTCAGCGGGGCTATGGCCAACCCAAGTGCCTGAGCAGAGCCCAGTCCGCCCAGAGGAAGTGGGTTGACCTGTTCGGGGAGTCTGGCTCCCCCACAGCTGGGTGGGATAGGTGAATGGGAACAGTTCATCGAATAGAATCGAATAGATTGGAATAGGCAAAGCAATTTACACGCTACCTTTGAAGTTTAGACCCTCTAGGATGGATGGGTTACTTCCCCCAAGGACGAGCTGCTGGGTTCACCCTGAGGGCAATACGCTTTTTCGCAGTGGCGGTGACGGTTGAACTGGGGGGATCCTACGCTGGCTCTCATGTCTCTGGGCTGAGAAATGCAACTATAATTAAGTTATGATAAGGGGCTCACGCTCTCCGTGTGACCCCTCCACTGCTACTTCAGCCTTTCCCTATGGGGCATGGGCAGGAGGTCCGGTTGAGGAAGAGGTCAATGTATGATTTCCTCTGACTGCTGTAAGGCGTTGAGCAGGCGCGAAGTTACCGTTGGGGAACACTTAAGCTTAACTTGCTCCACATCACTGACCATTCCTCTCTCAGCCCACTGAACTGCCTACCCCTGTCGCTACATCAGCAACACCCTACATGTCTAACTACGAACCTGAACTCAACGACATTTTGTTGGATGGCCCCGCCGATCTCCTCGATGCTGCCGAAGAAGCAGAGGTGGATCTGGCCGATGGCGAGTTTCTGGAAGAGGAGCCAACCCGCCGCTCCACTGATCTGGTGCGCCTCTATTTACAGGAGATTGGTCGTGTTCCTCTTTTGGGGCGCGATGAAGAGGTGGCCCTGGCCCAAAAAGTCCAAGACTACATGAAGCTCTTGGATTTGCGTCTGCGTTTGCAGAAAGAGTTGGGACGGGATCCCACTCTTGCGGAATGGGTGGCTAAGGCTAACCAGTACCCCGAGTGGGCGCAACTGACCCCTGAAAAGCTGCAGCAGATTCAGCGGATTGGCAAGCGTGCCAAAGAACACATGATCAAGGCCAACCTGCGCCTGGTGGTGTCGGTGGCGAAAAAGTACCAAAACCGCGGCTTGGAGCTGTTGGATCTGATCCAAGAGGGTACGCTGGGCCTAGAGCGGGCGGTGGAAAAGTTCGACCCAAAAAAGGGCTACCGCTTCAGCACCTACGCCTACTGGTGGATCCGGCAGGGCATTACCCGCGCCATTGCCACCCAAAGCCGCACCATCCGCCTGCCCGTTCACATCACCGAGAAGCTGAACAAGATCAAAAAAGCGCAGCGCAAGCTCTCCCAGGAAAAGGGCCGCACCCCCACCATCGAAGACATCGCCTCCGAGTTGGAGATGACGCCGCCTCAAGTACGCGAGCTGTTGGTACGGGTGCCCCGCTCGGTTTCTCTGGAAACCAAGGTGGGCAAAGACAAGGACACCGAACTGGGGGATTTGCTGGAAACTGACGACATTTCTCCAGAAGAGACCATGATGCGGGAAGCTCTGCATCGCGATCTACAGCAGTTGCTCTCGGATCTCACCAGCCGCGAGCGGGATGTGATCCGCATGCGTTTCGGCTTGGGGGATGGGCGCACCTATTCGCTGGCGGAAATCGGTCGCGCCTTGGATCTGTCGCGGGAACGGGTGCGGCAAATTGAGGCCAAAGCCCTGCAGAAGCTGCGTCAGCCGAAGCGGCGCAACCGCGTGCGAGATTACCTGGAAGCTATCAGCTAGTTCCGGCTTGCCCACTGGCTCCCCCGGCGTCCTACCCGTTTCCGCAGTCGGGCTGCTGCCCACTCCACTTCTGGGATCCGCAGGTAGAGAGCTCCGGCGGCGAACAAGCTTAGACCTAAACCCGCGGCCAGCCCGGCCCAAATGATGGCGGTGAGCAGGGGAGACCCCACAATCTCGTAGGAGCGCAGTTGGGTCCACAGCCAATGGCTGAGCCCCCCGGCCAAGACGGTGATCCCCAGCAACGGCAGCAGGGCTTGTCCCATCTCCTGCCAAGGGATCCCTGGCAGGTGCCGGTGCAGCTGGATTCCCAAACCGATCAGCGCCACCAGATTAACCCCCGCCGTGGCCAAGGCAATGCCCGGCGCTCCAAAAGCCTGCAAAAATAGGAAGTCCAGAAGGGCATTCAGGCCAATGGCCATGCTGCTGATGCGCAGAGGCGTAGCCCCATCCTCCAGGGCATAGAAGATCCGCACCAGCACATCCCGCAGCAGGTAACCGGTCATCCCCAGACCATAGGCCATGAGCAGGGCTGCCACCTCTTGTGTCACCTCCGGCGTAAAGCGCCCCCGCTGGTAGGCCACTTGGACAATGGGCTCGGCCAAAGCCACCAACAGCATCGACAGGGGCAGGGTCACAATTGCCGTAAGCATCAGCCCTTGGCGGATACGCTGGCGCAGCTCCGGCCAACGGGATCCATCCCCTGCCAACTGGGCATAGAGAGGCATCAAGGGCACCAGCACCATGTTGGAGAGGATCCCCAGCGGCGTTTGTACCAGAAGCTGGGCATATCCCAAGTTGCCGATGGTGCGATCCCCAGGTACGAAAGAGGCAAAAAACAGATCCACATAAACATTGATGTGGATCATCCCGGAGGAGATCACCGCCGGCAACATCAGCAAGCCCACCGCCCGTACCTGCGGGGATCCCCACTCAAAGCGCAGGCGCGGTCGCCCCAGCCCTAACCGCATCTGGAGCGGAACTTGGGCCAACCATTGGGCAATGGCCCCGATGAGCACGCCCCAGGCCAGCAAAGTTGGGATCCCCGTCCATCCCAGCGTGACCAGGATCCCGATCACCGCCAAGCTGGAGATCAGCGGGCTAAGGGCAGGCAAGGCGTAGTGTTCGGCAGCATTCAGCGCTCCAAAGCCGATGCCAATCCACCCCGAGAGCAAGGCCAAAGGGGCCATGATCCGCAGTTGCGCAGCGGCCAGAGCATGGACTTCGGGGCTGGCTCCCGGCGCATTCAGGCGCACCACCCAGTCCGCTCCCCACCAAAGGCCCAAGCTGACCAGCAGGAGCAGGCAGCCTACCAAGGTGGAAATGGATTCCAGCCAGGCAGCCGCATCCTCCCTGTCCCGATCCCGCTGCTTTTTGAGGACACTGACGATGGCGCTGTGAAAAGGGCCGTTGATCCCTCCCAGCAGAATCAACAGAAAACCGGGCAGGATGTAGGCTACCCCGAAGGCGCTGTACTCCGGCCCCGAGCCATACACTGCTGCAATCAAAGCTTGGCGAATAAAGCCTATGCCCTTACTGAGCAAGGTCGCCCCGGCCACCAAGCCCGCCACCGACATCAACGAACGGGATGGCCCTGCTGAAGGAGATCCCCCAGGGATCTCTTCCTGAGTGGCAGACTCCTCCATTACCTTGTGTCCTGCACCCCAACCACTGCCTCAACAACAAAGTAAACTACCCGGCTCCGACCGCTAAGCGGTACGGAGCGGGCTTTCAGTAGCCCTGGGCCTGCTCTGCTCTACCAGAGAACAAAACAGGCCCGAACCTCTAGGCTGGTTTACGGCAGCCCCCAAAAGCGCAATCACATTCGCACCATTCAAATCCGCATCCCCTTCCCATCCACAGTGCCCACACTTGAACGACTTACCACTGCGATAGGATTGCGCAGGGTCGGGATGGATGTGCAAACACCGGTGGCAGGTCTGCGACGTGTAGGCAGGCGGAACAAGAATCAGAGAAACCCCTGCAACCCTCGCCTTGTATTCCAGAAACTGACGTAGTTGGTAGAACGCCCAACTGTTGGCCCTGCGCCTTTCGGTTTTGCTGCGTGGCTGTTGATTGACCCTTTCCCGGATCCCTGTCAGGTCTTCCAGAGCGATAGCGCTGTTGGTAGCTTTTGCCCTAGAGACAATAGCTTTGGAGATGCGATGATTGACCCACGTTTGAAAGCGTCTCTCCTTGCCAGACAGCCGTTGCAACAGTTCTCTGCATCTGCGCCGCGAACTGCGTGTGCCCTTACTGGCTTTGCGTTGGAGTGCCGCCCTCAATCGAGAGTAGTGGTCTCGGACTCGGTTCAACTGCTGTCCATTCCAATTGTCCCCGTCTGATGTATGGGCAATATCCGTCCTCCCCAAGTCCACCCCCAGCACTCTGCCCGTGCGTTGCGGTGGGGATGGCTCCGCTTCCACACAGATCTGAATAGAGTAGGAGCCGTCTTTACGCTTGACCAGGGTGGCCGATTTGGGATTGGAGCCCGCCAGCCGTTCTCTCTGGTAGCGGCCAATCGCCAGCTCAAAGCGCTCCCGACCCTCCACCGTGGTCAGCGACACCGTCCAGTCTTTCTCGCGGAACGAAAAGATACGAGCGTCGTAGGTAGCGAAGCCCCCTTTGAACGCTTTGACGGGGCGGTTTTTCTGTTGGGCAACTTTACGGGCGCCGGCCAGCCGTCTGCAGACCTGCTGGTCGCGTAAGCGGGACGTAGTCCTTGCCAAGTTACTGGACAAGTCGAACCGGGCGCGGATTTCGCGGTAGCACAGAGACTGGAGCTTAACGGCGTTGGCGACTTTCTCCGGCGTGTTCTGGTTGACCCAATTCAAGGCTTGGCCAGAAGCCTCCAAAGTCGCGTCCAATTTGGCGGCCTGCGACTGGGACACCTTGAGCTTGCAGGAGACGGTCAGGACTTGGCTCATAAGTTCATTGTACTTCATCAAAGCGCATTCCTCCCGGCACTGACCCTACGGGTACAGTGCGGGGCTCCTGCGATTTCTAGCTGATCCCGGATCCCTCTTTGAATCCCAGGAGCCGCTTCCCATTATCGGGAATATCGAACCCTTCTGGGCAATTGTCGGGCATTAGCTGGATCCCTTGGGCAGGCAGCGAGCTTGTCAGGCCAACAGTTGCCGTTCCTGTTCCAGTTGCTGCAACAGATGCTCATCCCCCCGGTCGCGTCAGCGGGACGGCGTCCTTTGGGTTTCCTCGACCAAGGTCATGAAGTGCTTCCGAGAGGAGACAGCCGCTGCCGGGCTCCCTTGCACCTCAGGGATCCTTGCTGTTGCCCTTGCTCCAAAACTGAGGGCGGCACCTCGATACGGGAAGGCAAAAGACTGAGGCAGTGCTACAGCCACGGAGCCCAACCCTGGTGCCGAGCGGACAGATTCTGACGGCTTTGAATCGCTGCAGAGGGATGCACAAACTCATGGGCAATGCCTTGATAGGTCAGTTGCAAAGGACTCCGTCCCGCTAATGTGAACAGCAAGAGCCCAGAAGCACCACCGCTCACAGCAGCTCGTCGATCAGCCGGAGCACCTGCTGCAGCTCAGCACCGGGGATCCTTTGATGTTGTTCCAGGTTGATCTCCACCAACTGTTTGAGGGCGAGGAGCTTCAGGTTGACCTCCACCGCCGCCACCGCAATGGCTTGTGCTGCCGGCAAATAGCCACTGGCCCCCAAATCCAAAAGGGCAGCCCGCCGCAGATGGATGTTGTGGTGATTCAACACCGACAGCAGGCGCTGAGCAAAAGTCGGATCCCCAGTGAGACGATAGCAGGCCCGTGCCGCCGCACATTGCAAACGGATGGAAGTGTGCTCTAGGTAGGGACAGATTGGCTCCAGAGCAGCAGCCACCTGCAGTTGTCCAAGAGCCTCGATAATGGCCTCTAGGGCGGCTTGGGCTTCCGTCTGCAGTCCTTGCTCCACAAAGCGCAGCCCTTCTAGCAAAGCGGATCCCAGCTTTTCCACTTCGTCGGGATCCCTGTTGAGGTTGTTGGCAAGGGCAATCTCAACCAGTGCCTGGGCAGCCGCTGCCACCACTTGGCCATCGGAGCAAGACAAAGCCGCCTTCAGGGGAGGGATCCCGGCGAGGGATCCCAGTTTACCCAAAGCACGAGCAGCGTTGCGCCGCAGCGGATATCCCCCTTGAGCGGTGCGATCCGTTTCATCGGCCAGGGCCTCGATCAGGGCCGGGATCCCTTCGACGATGCGCATGCGTCCCAGCCACCAAGCGGCATAGTAGCGTTCCCCCGGATCCCCGTGGCGCAGCTTGGCGATTTGTCCAGCCGGGGTGAGATCCACCGATGGATCGGGATCCAGAGGAACAGCAGTGGTCATGGAATCGACAACGGAGAAGACACCGAGAAGGGATCAAGCGCTGCGGACACTGACGATCTTGGCGCCCGATTTGAGCAACCGCTGCATTGTAGCCGACAGTTGATCGGCAGAGACGAAGATCTGCTGGTTGGATTTGCGCACTCGGCTGGAAGTGGCCAGGGCCGAAGGCGGATTCAGCAGCCGGGTCACTTCCACACAGAACATGCGATCCGACTGGCCCGTTGGCGGCCCCAGGTGTTTGGAAATGGGGCTGGGCGGCAGCAGCCCCCGCACCCCAATGCGGCGAATGGCCGGGGTAAACCCGGTGGCCAAAGGCATCATCAAACGGGGTCTGGGCCCTTGGGAGCGATCGTTGTTGGCGTAGCCCCCGTAGAGAGCGAAGAGATTGGTAAAGTCGCGGGTGGAATGAGCCTTGCGGTATTCAAACCCACGCGGGTAGGGGACGATGTTGTCTCCAAAAGCTTCTAGGTATTCTGGGCTGTCGATGTAGGAATCGATCTCCGCGCTGTGGCCGCCAGATTGGTAGATGTCCAAATGGCGGGCGATGTCTTTGGGGCTGGTGGGAGCGCGTCCCAGCAGATGCTTGAAATTGAGCTCGATGGCCCGGGTTTGCGAGTTGGGGTAGAAAAACCGCTTTTTGTAGGCTTCGGACTTGGCGATCAATCGCACAAACTCCCGCACCGTCAGGCTGCCCTGGCGCAGCAGCGATTCCGCACTGGCTAGCTCCTTCCTATCGGCCCCAAACAAATGATCGTTGCCCAGCACCTGACGGTAGATGGCCCGCAGCACCGCATTGAGCTGATCCTGGCTGGCGTTGGGGCGCAACTCCAGTGGGGTGGTCTCCGTAATGCCCCGGATCCCCATCCGGCTTGCCGCTGTAATTGCACTCATGCTAATTCCCCCGATTGAACTGAATGGACACAGATTGAGAACAAGCTTGCGTTTAGGGTCATTTCGATTCAAGCTAGGACATTGCACCCACACCTAAAGTGTTGGTTGCGTCGTCGCGTCGGCGTTGCGGAGCAATAATGCAGGGGGCCAAAAGGCTTTTCAAGGACTCCGTCCCGCTGGCGCGATCAATAGCCCAGGCGTCTCACCCTAGCCTGAAACGACTGTAGAAATCGAAAACTAAAATTAGAAATCAAAAATCGGCAGCCCCAAGCTGCAGAAGAGCAACAGTGGCGCCTTCCTATTGGGGAGACTGATCCGCAAACCCACGTGGTCAAACGTATCTCTCCGCAACGTAGCAGGCTCACCACCGTTGCCCTCAACAACCTTTCCTCGCCATCCCCCCTGGTTTATGGGATGAGCCAACTGGCTAGCCGGCGTCGCCCTTTTAGAGGGATCCCAAGCCAAGGGTTTAGCTGAGCGCGTTGATGGCGTAGTCGATGTAGGTGTTGGCCTCGGTGGCCGCTTGCCCGGTCAGGCCGTGGTTGGCTTTGATGTAGCGCAGGGCTTCGATGAACCAACTGGGGGAGAGTTCAAAAGCGGCGTTGATCTCGCGGATCCCGGCCAACTGATACTCGTCCAGAGGACCGGTGCCACCGGCTACCAAGCAGTAGGTGATGTAGCGCAGGTAGTGGCGCACGTCGCGGGCGCACTTGTCCTTGCCAGCTTGGGTGTGGCACTGCCCACCGGGTTGGGTGGTGTAGGGGAACTTGGCGTAAACGGCTTCGGTGGCACCGCGCACCAGCTCGTCGGCACGGCTGCTCAGAACTCGAGCGGCTTCCATGCTGGCGGCAGCCCGCTGAAAACGGCCATTGATGGCCTGCAATTCGCTGTTGCTCAGGTAGCGCCCTTGGCTGTCGGCAGTGGCGATGGCGTCAACAATTGGGGTTTGCATGATTCAAAACGCTCCTTTACTTAACTCAAGCTCAATGCAAAAAACAAAGCAAAAGATTCAAAGTCTCAACTGCAAAATCGCTGCAAAACAGGTTACTTTTCCAGGGATCCCCTGCCAACCCGAGTTGTCTTAGATCCCAGAGAGGTCTTCACAACTGGATCCGGACACAACAGAAACTTCAGTCCACAAGGGATCAAACCACAGCAGCAGCAGCGCGATCGAAGTAGGATTCGATTTCGGCAATCAGAGCGCTGCAGTCCCCCCGGGTGATGCCGTTGGGGTCGTTTACCACAGCCACTGCAGCCTTTTTCATCTTTTGGATACCGTTGGCCACTGAGCTGCCGGGGGTGCCCAAGGCTTGATAGGTTTCCCGCAGGCCGTTCAGGCAGCGCTCGTTCAGCACACTGGCATCTCCGGCTGCCACTGCGTAGGTGATGTAGCGGAGAATAATGTCCATGTCCCGCATACAGGCGGCTACGTTACGGCTGGGGTAGGCAGGCCCACCGGGAGCGTTCAAATTGGGCTCCTCGGCAAACAACTGACGGATGGCATCGGTCACGATCTTGGAGGCATTGCTGGTGAGGCGGTTCACAGCATCCAAACGCTTGTTCCCCTCAGCAATTACCTGCTGGAGAGCGGCAAACTCGTTCTCTCCCAAAAAAGCGCCTTTGGAGTCAGCTTGGGCAACAACTTTGCCAAATACATCGTTCATGGTTTTGAATCTCCCTAGCGAAAGTAAAAGAGGTTATGAATCCACATTCCCTGCAGCGGACAAGAGAGCACCTGCCGGCCAGGAATGCAACACCGCTTGGATCCCCAGTGCCGAGAGGTGCTGTTTAACTCACAGAACCGCCGACGGGATCAAAGCCGATAGAACCAAGATGAGCAAGCGAAGCTCGCCCCCAGAGCCAGGCCTTCATCCAAGGGATCGGACTTGGGCTAAGGAGCCTCAGCCGCTGCTGGCAACCTCAACTGGGCAGACGAGGAGAAGCTGGCTCGCCTTGTTTCCAGTCTTTTTCTACCGCGAAGGCAAGAAGCGATGAAATCAAAAAATGTAAATCGGCTTTACCTCGCGCAAAAGGTCTTAGATCGGTTTCCAACCTGCTTCCCATCTCGGATCCCAGGCTGTTCTCCCTGTCCTTCGCGGGAGTAGTTTTTTACAAAAGAGAATGTTTCTTTGCCTAGCTTTACAACATGAACAAAGATGTCAGCCCCGATCGCGGCTTTGCAGCTTGCAAGGGATCCATTTTCAGTATCGGAGCGAACATTCTCATAAAGGATACATAATTTAACACTTGCTGCAATCCTCGGTCGGGCCTGAGGTTGGGGCAAAATCTGAGAAGGTTCCCCTGGCTCTCCGGAGATTTTCGGTACATACCTCTACAGAATTCTCGATGCCCGCTTATGTCTATTGAGTCGGATCGCACTCCTTCCCCAGAGCTGCTGCAGATGGCGCGTTGGCTGGCAGGAGACTTCAGCAACCAAGAGCAAGCCTGGGAAAATCCACCGTTTTTCGCCCAGATCCGGGTGGCCTATCGCCCCTTGCCGGCCCACGTTTTGGGCGGGATCGGCTTTTATGTGGAGCAAGCCTACAGCGGCCATTTGGAGGATCCCTATCGGCAGGCGGTGGTGGAGTTGACTCAGGCAAGCGCTGGGATCGTGATTCGCAACTATCGCCCTTTGGAGCCGCAGCGGTGGCGGGGCTGTGCTCGGGAGAGGGCAGACCAACTGAGTCAACTGAGGGCTGCCGATCTGGCCTATCTAGAGGGGTGTGATGTGCAGGTGAAGAGGCAGGGATCCCTCTTTGTCGGCGTGACGGAGCCGGGGTGCCGGTGTTGCGTGGTGCGCAACGGCCAAACCACTTATCTGCAGACCACCTTGCACCTGAGCGAGAGCGAGTTTTGCAGCCATGACCGAGGGATGGATCCCATCACCCACCAGCAGGTTTGGGGAGCCCTGGCAGGCGCTTTTCGCTTCCAAAAAGTGGTCGATTGGCAGGCGGAGCTAATGCTGTAGGCTGCAGCCTATCCAGCCCCACAACTCCACAGTTGACAGCGCTATTGCGCACTCTCCCTCAGCCAGCTTTGTGTACACTGTCCTTGGCCGGGATCCAAATCCCCCAGGTTTGAGCGTGCTGTTTACCGGTTGCAACCGGGCTAGGCTCCTTTTAATTCAGTGTGGGTATTCAATGCAGGCGAGGTCGGGCCCAAAGGAGGAGCCACGGTCTGGGTGGGCTTGGCACAGCCCTTGGGGAATGGTGATCGCCCTGGTTGGGATCTTGACCTTGCTGCTGCTCGGTGCCGGCTGTTCTGGCCAGGGGGAATCTGCAGCTTCCCCCCCTGCGTTGATCCCTCTCCCACCTCAACCGGGAACCGAGTCGATTCCCATGCCGGTGCGTACCCTGGGCAACAGCCGCTTCAAGCTCCTGGGCCTGACAGTGGGGGTGGCCGGGAGCGGAGCTGAGGTGTTACTGGATACCGGCTCGGCAGGTTTGCGCATCATAGCGACAGCAGCAGGTCGCTTTGGCCTGGAGCGGACGGGGATCCCTTCCACCGTGACGTTTGGAGATGGCACGCAATTTATCGGCGTGTTGGCCCGCGCCCCCTTCAGCATAGGAGGGATCCCCAGTCGGGAGCCGGTAACGATTCAGTTGATCGACCGGATCACCTGTGTGGACGCCCTGGTGGCCAGTTGTTCAGAGAACTTGTTTGGAGAAGGGCGGCCCTTCGCCGGGATCCTAGGCACGTCCTTGGATGAGCGCAGCCCCGACCGCGAGCTGTTTAGTCCGCTCACCCGCCTTCCGGGCAATTTTCGCTCTGGGTACATGATCCAAACGGGGGGCTTCAACTCCACCCAGGGCCTGTTCACGGTTGGCCTAACGGCTGCCAACACCGTCGGCTTCAATTTCCGGCAGTTTCCCCAGGTGGGAAGCTTTCCCGATGGCACACCCATCTGGCGGGATGAGGCTTTGCAAGTGGCCTACAGCATTAGCAACACTTCCATTCAAAATGCCCTCAGCCCCACCGTTTTTGACAGTGGTTCTTCCGACATTTTTCTCAATGTCAGGCTGTTGGGGGCAGCTCCCTTCTCCACCTCGACCTTACCCCCTGGGGCAGAGTGGCGAGCGGTATTGGCGGGAGCTTTCGAGTATCGCATTCGAGTTGGCTTTCCCATTACGCCCAGTCGAGATCGGATTTTCGTCAACGGCAACCAGGGGGTGCAACTGTTGGGCATGCCGCTGTTTTTCAATATCGACGTTGCCTTTGATATTGAAGGCGGTCGGATCGGCTTTCGCGTGCGTTGAGACAAAGTTGTTTTGAACCATCCCAAACGTTAACGTTGGGTTCAATTGCGGAGAAAAACTTGCCATGTTCGGTCGAGCCTTGAAAACCGGGAACAGCACGCCGCGCAGATGGCCTTGGGTTTGGGGACTGCTGTTGTTGTGTTGGTTGGGGCTAGGTGGGCCAGGGTGGGCCGTGAGCTTAGGGGATCCCTTGCCGGAGTGGGCTGAGTCTGTGCAGGTGGGACGACAGCGGCTGCGCGGGGTGGAGCAATACCGCGGCCAGGAACAAATCCGCGCCTATGGCAACGAAGCAGGACGGGTGTTTTGGATTCAAATCAACAGCAGCGCTGACTTGCCCCCGGATTACCGAGACTATTTGGGCGAATACCAACAATTTCTGGTAGAAGCTGTAGAAGTGGTGCCGTTGCGAGCCCGACGGCTACGCTTCCGCCAGGGAAATCGCAGCGCCGAGTGGCAGGTGGTGGGCATGAGCGGTCGGTTTCAGGCGGAGGCGATCAGCAGAGATTTGGCTCCGCCAGGGTTGTTTGGAGATCCCTCGTGAAGAGCAGGAGAATTAGAGCTTATCCTAGAGATCCTAGAGAGAAACTTGAAACTAGAGTCTGCCAATGAATTTACTCCAGAAGAAAGTTGAGGTTACTCTTAATCGCTTCTTCGTTAAGAGGCTAACTCAGGAGGATCTCACCTTCTACGGATACCATTGCAAGCCAAACCCTCTCCCCGCTCCGGGGGAAGAGCACAAAGCCCTCGCAAGGGTTTGTAATCAGCTAGGTGTAGTGGCTGTTCCTCTAGAGGGCTGCATTATAGCCCGGGAAAAGGTTGACCCCGATAAACTTAAGACAAAGGACGGGGAACTAGAGGAAATTGGACAGAGAGTTCTAAACTGCACCAATGTCCAAGAAAAAGATGCCCTCGAAAGCTTTGAGCGTAGGAGGCTACGGCTGTGTCTCAAATCTTTGTACTCTGGGAAAACCGAAGTTGAAACATCAGGAGGCAGCTTACTTTGGTGGAAGAAGGAAGAAGTTGATTGTGGAAAGGGTTGGAAAATCCACGAAGGAAGAAGAATAGATGTTGTTGTCAACCAGGACAGTGAGCTGTACATAGAGATAGATGTTCAGTACCATTTCTACACGCCATGGACCTTGCATGAGTGGCTTGAGAACTATCCAGATGTCCCGATCCAGTGGGTCCAGAATACATACGATAAACGCCAGACTTGGGAATATCTGGGTATCCTTTCCAAACAGTCGCCGTGGGAGATTCAATTGCCAGAGCTGAACATGAGTCTAGCGGAGTATCATTTGCAGAAGCACAGTGCACCTAGAGAGGAAGTGGAAAGCTCCTGGGTAGTCGAAGTATCTTCAGGTCGAGGGTGTTTTCCCCATCTGTCTCGAAGGCTATCGCCTGTCTTAACTTTGGAGATGCTGGCCAGCATAGAAGATGCTAGAAATCCTGGTAAAAAAGTCAGTGCTTCGGTCATCGAGCATTCTAGAAAAAGTTTAGAATATAGACTTCAAGGGTCTAAAAAAGTTGCAGAGACTATCATAAGAAGAATCTACAAATCTCCCATTGCTCAAGAGAGAATTCAGCCTCTGAAAATAGAGGGCTATATCCTGCCAAGGCCAAGACTACTGGGTCGCAACAATCAAGCAATCGAGAACCCAGCCAGAGTTAGGTACCAAGGATGTGCAAGAGTTGGCGAGACAAAGTTTGGACTTCTAAATCTTGACGATAATAAACGTGAGTATCCTACTGAGGTTCGCAAGTGCCTACTTGAAGTAGCTAAAAAGAGCGGAGCAAGAGTTGAAATAGACTTTTACGCAACCCGTCAAGATTTGCCTGAAGGCGACCTTGCTCAACAGAGGTTTTGGCAAAGCTGGGCCGACAAAGGGATCAAAACCGTTCTGGTTGTCATGCCCTTGTCGCCTAATGAGCACAAGCAAAAGATCCGCTTGCAAGCACTTCGAGCAGGAATAGCAACTCAGTTTATGATTCCTGGAGCTGACCCCTACAAAGCTCTAAATGTCGTACTAGGACTTCTGTGTAAAGCTGCGTGGCAACCCGTGTTGCTTGAACCCCTCGATCATCCTGAGTGCTCCGAGCTTACCATTGGTTTTGATGTGGGGACGAATCGAGAGCTTTACTACGGAACCTCTGCCTTCGCGGTACTGGCCAATGGTCAAAGCTTAGGCTGGGAGTTGCCCGATATACAAAGAGGAGAAACTTTTTCCGGCGAGGCAATTTATCAAACCGTGTCCAAGCTCGTCAATAGATTCTACAACAAATTTCATCGATACCCTAGAAAGGTTCTTTTGATGAGGGATGGCTTAGTTCAAAGAGGCGAATTTGATAAAACAATTGAGGAACTAAGAAAAGAAAAGATTGCTGTGGATATTGTTGGAGTGCGCAAAAGTGGCACAGTCAGAATGGGAAGAGAGGAAAAAGGAAGCTATAGAGACGCTGCAATGGGCACTGTCATTTTTGACCATGAACGAAGGTCATTTATGCTCGTAACAAGCCAGCCCATTAAGAAGTCCTCGGTGCCAATTGGCAGCGCAAGACCGCTGCGAGTTGTCCATGAACACGGCAACACTCCTTTGGAAGTTCTGGCTATACAAACTTACCATCTCTCCCAGCTTCATCCCGCCAGTGGTTTTCAAGCCTGTAGGCTTCCTTGGGTATTGCACTTTGCCGACAAAAGCAGTAAAGAGTTCCAGCGCATTGGCAACAGCATTTTTAGTGTGCTGCAGAACATAAACCGAGAGAAGTTGATTGCCGTCTAGCCAAGGGAGGGGATCCCCACCTGCCGGCCTTGCTAGGATTGGGGGGGTGGTTGGTGTTGCGGCTATGGAGATGAATGAGGTCTGGAAGACCTTTCTGAGCAATCCTGTTCCGTTCTGTGGCGGTTTTCTCAGCGGCCTGCTGCGTTTGGATGTGAAGCAAGATCCGCTGCGCAGTTGGCTGGAGTCCCAGGGGCTGAGGGTGGAGGAGCCCCCGCCTTCCGGTCGCTCCGACGGCCCCCAATCCATTTCCATTGAATAGGCGTACTCAATCGGCGGGCAGAGAGTAGGGATCCCTTCCGAACGCTTTCTCTCAGGTGTGGGAAGCGCTCTGATCCGGGCACAAGCAGCGACAAGAAGGGCAGCAAGAGCGGTGTTGCGAGGTGAGCTGATGTTCCCTGAACCCTCCCAATTTAGGAAGCGGCAGGGATCCCTTCGAGGCTGGGGCTATCTCGGCGGGGTGGTGTTCCTGGCAACGGGACTGGTCGGTCTGCCGTCAGGGGATCCAGCCGTGGCCCAATCGGCTCCCTCTTCTCTTGCCAGCCCTAAGCAGGATCCCCAAGCTTGGCTGGAGCGCTACAACGCCGCTCTAGAGCAATTGCCCCCTTTGCCCAACTTGCAATATCGCCAGCAGGTGCGGGTGGAGGGATCCCAAACCTTCACAGCCACGTTGGATGTGCTCTACCGCCGCGACGGCAGTTGGCAGGCTTGGGTAGCCGAAGGGGATCGCATCCGCCTCTTGGATTCGCGCCAATTGGAAGTGGTGAACCAGTCGGATCTGCTGCAGCTGTACTCGGTGTATGTGAGCCGACCGGAAGCCCTCTTGCCCTCGGTGAGCTTTTACTTGAAGGCGGATCCCAGCCGCTACCGCGTCCTCTCCTCAGAACGGGTGGATTTGGCTGGATCCCCTGTCCAACACTTGCGCCTAGAGCCCATTCAGGAAGGCCAGTTGCGGGAGCTGTGGCTGGATCCGCAGTCGGGGCTGCCGCGGCAGGTGTTGCTGTTTTTGTCGGGGGTGTGGGGGCAGGCCTATGTCCTGATGGGGTTTACGGCGGTGCCAGCTCCCGAGGGAGGGGAGCGCTACTGGCTGCCGGAGAGCACCCGCATCAATTTGGGCTATGGCTTTTGGACCCTGGAGGGCCTGAACCGCCGCGTGTTCAGGGGATCCCTGTCCATCCAGCATGACTACCAGGACTACCGCATTTTGCCAGAAGGGACGCAGTTGCGCTTTTTGCCTTCGCAGCCGCCGGTGGATGCGCCGCCGGTGGTAGCCGGCCTGCCGGGGAGCGCTCCTCAAGCGGAGTTGGGAGATGTGCGGGCCTTGGGAGTGGATGAGCAGGGCAACCAGCAGTTCAGCATTGGCCTGGGCCGGCGCTCCAGCCCGGACAATTCCTTGGAAGACCGAATCGTTGCTTTCAACCTAACCCGACCCACCAGCCGCAACGCCCTGACCCAAATCGATACTTTAGCTCTTTTGCCTCTGGGGAATGGCCAGTTGCCCATCTATCTCTTCCAATTCGACACCGGTCGCCCCCTCTCGCCCCTGCAGGGGGTAGAGCGCCCGCAGGTGGATCCCAACGAGGTCTTCGCTCCTAAGCCGCCAGCCATCAAACTCTTTGGAGATTAGCTCCCCAATGCTGATAGATGCTGCCTATGGGGTGATCCCCATCCTGCCCCACCCACCCGCCCAGGAAGCTCCCGGACCCGGCTCTTCGCATTTGTATCTGCTCATCCAGCACCAGAAGGGGCATTGGGCTTTCCCAAAAGGGCACAAGGATGGCTCCGAAAGCGACCTGGAGGCGGCACAGCGAGAATTGCGAGAGGAAACCGGCTTGACCGACTACCAGCTTCTGACCCTGCCCGGCCAGCCTGACCCTCTGACGCTGCAGGAAGCCTACACCTTTACGGATCCCGAGGGGAACCGAGTGGCCAAAACCGTTACCTACTACGTGGCCTTGTTGCCGCCCCAATTTCCTCCTCCGGCCCTGCAGGTGCAACCGGAGGAGGTGGCCGCCTACCGCTGGTGCTCCTACCCCGAAGCCTTGGAGCAGATCAGCTTTGAAGAAAGTCGGCAACTGCTGCGCCGCTGCCAAGCCCACCTGGAGCAGCTTTGGAAATTGGAGAAGACCTAAGTTCCGTATTTTTACGGAAGAGGTTTATCGGGGTTACCTTTATTATCTTGTCCTGCAGGCTTTCCGTGGGAAGTTCCCGAGTAAGAAAGCCAGCAGACAATCTGAGGGCTAGCCTTCACCTTTAGAGATTGGCTGATGAGCAATAGTCATCGATCTCCCCAGGAGGAGAGTTTTTCTGAATACGGATTGAACGCTGAAACTGCCTTTGAGTTCGTGCAGCCTTGGCCGTCTTGTTGGGCTTGGCTCATCTAAAGATCTCGTCTGGGTCAGGGCTGGGCTTGAACTGTATTCTGGAAAGCATTTTTTCACCGGCTTGTGGGGTAGCTAAGACTTCAGTCGTGTCATCAACCTCAGCGCAGGAAATTGTCCGAGCACGTCCTCTCGACCCATGAACTGTCCCCCCGTCTGTACAGAAGTCTCGGCCCATCTGCTGAACGCAGAGGTCAGCTTCACAGGAGTTGTTCGGTATTTCAGTGCCTTGGACAAAGGGGAGGGGCTGGGCACTTGGTCATTGGTGTTTCACCAAGGTCGCCTGGGGTTTGCTCACCACAGCTTGGAGCCCTTGGAGCGCTTGGATCGCCACCTGCGTCGGCTCAGCCATCAAGTCTTTTCTCTGACTCGCCAAAATTGCCTACGCATCCATCGGCAGGTGGAGGCGCTATTGGCTCAGGAGACTGGGCCTCTACCTGCAGACCTTCTGGGGCTGAGTTGGATGGTAACGGAGCAACTGCTGCCTTGGGAAGCTGCGCGCAGGTTGAATGCTTGGATCGGCGAGGAGGTGCTGCAAAATCTGTTGCTGGTTCCAGGGGGCTTTCAGCAGGAGATCATCCCACTGGACAACGTGCCCACCCTGGGCCAGTGGGATGGGGGATCCCTGCTCGACCTGATCCAAAAGCGGCTACGGGCATGGCAATCTTTGGGGCCTGAGATCACCTCCCCCTACCAACGGCCCTACTTTGCCAGCCGGGCCCAGGCAGAACGCCTTCCCGCCGAGCAACAGGAACGGCTAGGCCGGTTACTGAAGGGGTTTAGCTTCCGCCAGTTGAGCGCCCTTCTCGATCAAGACGACCTCCAGATCGCTCGCCGCCTACATCCTCTGGTCAAAGCCGGTATCCTTGTCCTGCGGGATCCCCAGCCCCCCTTTGATCGGCTGCCCAAAACCTACTCGGCCAAGCTTGAGACAGAATCACAGCCCTCAGAAACTCCCACCGTCCCTCTTCACCTGGCCAACGGGCTTGCAGATCTAGGCCCATCTCCCCAAGCCTCGAAAACCTGGATTGTGGCCTGTATTGACGACAGCGAAGCCATGCTCAGCGAGTTGCAGCGGTTGTTGGAAGGGCACAACCTGGTCATTCACACCATCAGCGACTCTTTGAAAGCCCTGATGAAGCTGACCACCCTCAAGCCAGATTTGATCCTGCTGGACGTGGGTATGCCCAACGTGGATGGCTACCAATTGTGCAGCCTCATCCGCAAATCCTCCGTGTTAAAGGATGTGCCGGTGGTGATGGTCACAGGCCACAAAGGTCTGATCGATCGGGTGAAGGCGCGCCTGGCCGGTGCCACCGATTACCTGACCAAGCCCTTTCGGCAGGAAGAATTGCTGCAGATGGTGTTTCGCTATCTCAGCTAGGGATCCCTCTAAAGGTTCGTCGAAAAAGAGATAAGGAGATGTCGATCATGGTGAAAGTTCTTGTGGTGGAAGATGTGGCCTCGGAGCGACAGCTCATCAGCGATTACCTCCGCTCAGAAGGCTATCAGGTGGTAGCGGTGGCCAACGCCCAAGAGGCATTGCAGCAGATCCGCAACGACAAACCCGATGTGGTGCTGACGGACTTGGTCATGGAAGGCATGAGCGGGCTGGAATTGTGCCGCCAAATCAAGAAAAACCCGGAAACCCAAAAGTTGCCCGTTGTGGCCTGTACTTCTAAAAATCAAGAGCTGGACAAACTCTGGGGCATGAAGCAAGGGATCGATCTTTATCTGACCAAGCCTTTTACCCGCGAAGACATTTTGCGGGCCGTGAAATCAGTAGTGCTCAGCCCGAGCTCATGATTTTTGCCACTCCTGTCCTTGCTGAGCTGCGCCTCCAGTTAGGATCCCTGTGATTATCACGAATTGTTCTTAGGAGATGTCTTAGAATTGGCAGAGCGAGAACGGCAATGGCGGTAGCTTTCTCCCCACACAGCCCTACTTCTACCCGTACCGGCGAGCTGTACTTACATCTACAGTTGGGGGTAGACTGTCGGGCCCTTTTGCCCATGGCATTTGCCCAGGAAGCTCTAATTGTTGGCCCGCACCACTTTACCCTTCTCCCCAACCAGCCCGCATGGGTGCTGGGCTTGTTCAACTATCGCAATCGCATTCTCTGGGGACTGGATCTGCCGCAATTTCTCGGCCTAGAGCCCTTGGACTTTGGGCAGCCCGAACACCACTTGGTGGTGATGCGCCCAGAATTTGGGGGCTCTGCATCGCCAGTGCGAACAGGCTTGGGCCTGGCAACCCAACACGTGAAAGGAGTAGCTCGAGTGCCCGCCGAGGAGATCCAACCCTTAACAAAAGCCCAGGCAGCACAAAACAACTTTCGACTGGAGAACTTCTACGACTCTTGCAAAGGGCTGGTGTTGGAAGGGGATGAGCCTCTCTGGGTGCTCGACCCTCTTGCCATTGTCCAAAAGCTCAACTCAGTTGATTCCTCGGCAAACCCTTGATCTTGGCGACCTTTTCCCCGACTTACCCTCACTTAAAGGCAAAATTCTATGGTTTCCTTCCGTCCCCTCTTTCTCAGGCCTGCTCCATCTTCCCGGCCCCAACGCAAAGTCGCAGGATCCCGCCTGGCCCTGGCAATCAGTTTTCCTCTGGGCATCAGCTCCCTGCTGTTTGCCGTCTCTGCCGGCAGCGTAGCCCGCACCTATTTCGAGTTCGAGCCGGCGATCTCGCGGCAGTTCACCCTGCAAAACCTGAGCGATCAGGTGATCTATTTGGATGAAGTCTTGACCATGTCTGCCCGCATGGCCGCTGCCAGCGGGGATCTGTCCTGGGAAGAGCGCTACAACATCCATGTCCCTCAGTTGGATGAGGTGCTGGCGGAGATTCAGCAATTGGATCCCGCCTCTTACGAAGCCTATGCAGCCAAAACCACAGCAGCCAACATCAAGCTGGTGGAGTGGGAAGTGCAGGCTTTTGATCTGATTCGGGCCGGCGAGCAGGAACGGGCTTTCAACTTGCTGCACAGCCCTGAGTACGAAGAGCAAAAGCGCATCTACGCCGAAGGGATCAACCAAACCCTGGAGGCCATTCGCAGCAACATTCAGGCCAGCGTCCAGCTTTACGAGCAAAATCTGCTGCAGGCTTTGATCTTTTCCGGCATCAGCTTCCCGATTCTGCTGCTGAGCTGGGGGATCATTTTGATCCTGGTGCGCAACTTTGTGCGGGAACGCAACGCCACCTACGAGCGACAAGTTTCCGACACCCGACTGGCCCAGCGGTTTGCCGATATTGCCCGGATTCGCCAAGAGCAAGAGCTGATCGATCCCCTAACTGACTTGTTGGGCGAGATGCGCCAGCGCTTCGGTGCCGAACGAGTGGCCTTCTATCGCTTGACCGCTCCCGAAGAGGCGCAGGTTATCGCTGAATCTCACGACAGCCGCCTGCCCGACACCTTGGGCACCCTCCTCCGCAGGATCCCGGCTCCGATCCAGCAGGCTCTCCACGGCGGGCAAGTTTACGCTTTTGGCCCGGTGCCTAGGCCAGATCTGGGCGCCGACTACCTGCAGAGGCTGGCCACAGCCCAACTGAAAGCCGAGATGATAGCGCCGGTGGTGCGTGGCGATGAGCTTTACGGTTTTTTGGCAATAGGCCGCGCCCAAAGCCAGAGCTGGTCTGACGAAGAACAGAAAACCTTGGCAGAGCTGGCCAACCGCCTGGGTCAAGCTTTGGGTAACCTGGGGGCGCTGGAGCAAAAAGCCGTGGCCGCCCAGGAACGGGAGCGGTCGGAAGCGCTGCAAAGAGAGCTGCTGCAGCTTATCAGCGAGGTCACAGAAGCCTCGCGGGGGGATCTCACGGTGCGGGCGCAGCTAACAGCCGGACAAGTTGGCATCATGGCGGACTTTTTCAACGTCATTATCGAGAGCTTACGCGACATCGTGATTCAAGTGCAGCAGGCCGCCGGTCAAGTCAACCAATCCATTGGTCGTGACGAGGCAGCCATTCGCGAGTTGGCCGAAGCCGCTCTCCGACAGGCCACCCAAATCGAAGAGACCTTGCGCTCTGTCGAGCAAATGACGCTCTCAATCGAGGAGGTAGCCGATAAAGCCCAACAGGCCGCCACCGTTGCCGAATCTGCCGCCGCCACGGCCATCAACAGCAGCTTGACTATGGATCGCACAGTGCAAAACATCCTGCAACTGCGGGAAACGGTGGCCGAAACGGCCAAGAAGGTGAAGCGGCTGGGGGAATCTTCCCAGCAGATTTCCAAGGTGGTGTCCTTGATCAACCAGATTGCGCTGAAAACCAACCTCTTGGCGGTGAACGCCAGTATCGAGGCAGCCCGTGCCGGCGAAGAAGGGCGAGGTTTTGCGGTGGTCGCCGAGGAAGTCGGGGCACTGGCGGCCCAGTCGGCAGAAGCCACCCGCGAGATCGAGCGCATTGTGGAAGGGATCCAACGGGAAACCGGCGAGGTGGTACAGGCGATGGAAACCAGCACCGGCCAGGTGGTGGAGGGAACCCGCTTGGTGGAAGCAGCCAAGCAGAGCCTGGGACAAATTGTGGAAGTCTCGCGGCAGGTGAACCAGCTCTTTCAGGCCATTGCCCGCTCCACTGATGCCCAGGCAGATGCATCTCAAACGGTGCGCCAGTTGATGCAGCAAATCGCCAACATTGCCGCCCAGACGGCGGCAGCCTCGCAGCAGGTGGCCAACTCTCTCCAGGCTACGGTGGCGGTTGCCCGTCAGTTGCAGACTTCTGTGTCCACCTTCAAGGTGGGGGAGGCGGTTTAGCATGGGGCCGAATCCCACTTCCCTCGACCCACGCGAGTGGCAGGTTAGGCTGCAGTTTTTGGACGAAGCCCAGGCTTACCTCGACACCCTGGAGGCAGGGGTGTTGGGCCTGGGATCCCAGAGTTTGGATCGCCCCCGTTTGGATCGCTTGCTGCGGGCTGCTCATTCCATCAAGGGCGGGGCGGCCATGATGGGCTTTCCGGTGCTTAGCGACTTGGCCCATCGCCTGGAAGATGGTTTCAAGATCTTGCAGGTGGATCCCCAAAAAGCCGACCCCGCAGTGGAGCGCAACCTCTTGGCGGCGTTGGATTGCATGCGCCAAATAGCCCAGCAGCACCGCCAGCAGCGGCTTTTGGACGAATCTTGGCTGGCAGAGCGGGTGCAGCCTCTTTTCGATCAATTGCGAGAGCAGTTGGGAGAGTTGCAGCCTGAGGACAACGTCCAAGTCCTGGCAGCAGAGGCCGGGGGCGATATGCGGGTGCTGCTGTTTGCAACCGAGGTGGAGGCCTGTCTGCAGCGGTTGGAAGGTGTGCTGGCCCACCCCGAGCAGCCCTGTTTGCGGGAGGAGTTTCTCATTGCTGCCCAAGAGCTGGGGGCGCTGGGGGAAATGTTGGATCTGCCTGCCTTTGCCACCCTGTGCGGCTCAGTAGTCCAAGCTCTGGAGACGCTGCCGCCAAACGCCAAGGAGCAGGTGTTGCCCGTTGCTCAGGCGGCTTTACAAGCTTGGCGACGCTCGCAGGCCCTGGTGCTGGTCGGTCAGGTCGCTCTTCTCCCCAGCTCCTGGGATCCGGCAGAGCCTCCAGTTTCCCCCCCGCCAGAAGCCCCTCCCCCTGCAATGGCAGGAGCCACCGAGCTGCCGGATTCGATTCCAGCCGGGGCCAAAAGCGCTGCCGAGATGCTACGGGTGCCGGCTCGCCCTCTGGAACAGTTGGGGGAGCTGTTGGGAGAGCTCATAGGGGAGCGCAACCGCTTAAACAGTCGCCTGCAACGGCTGCGGGAGCTGGTCAGCTTGTTCAAACGGCGGGTTCGCACTCTAGAAGAAACCAACAGCCGCCTGCGCAGCAGCTACGACCGCGTCGCTGCCACCGTGCCTGCTTCTGTGCTCTTGAAAAAAGAAGGGGATCCCGGCCTGACCTTGGCCGATACCTTTGACCTCTTGGAGATGGATCGCTATGGAGAGATGCACCTGCTGACCCAAGAGGTGATGGAAACCGTTGTGCAAATTGATGAGGTAACCCACGATATCGACACCACCCTGCAGGAGACCGAAGGCAGCGCCCGCCAGCTCAGCCGCCTCTCCAGGCAAATGCAAACCCGTCTCGACCAGGTGCGCATGCAGCCTCTATCGGATTTGACGGATCGCTTCCCCAGAGCGCTGCGGGAGCTGAGCTTAGCCCATGGCAAGCCCGTGGAGCTGCGGGTCTTGGGGGGATCCACCCTAATCGAGCGCTCGATTTTGGAGGCCTTGGCGGATCCCTTGTTGCACTTGGTGCGCAACGCCTTTGACCACGGCATCGAGGCTCCAGACACCCGCCTGGCCCAGGGCAAGCCGGCCAAGGGCCTCATCGAAATTGCCGCCAGCCAACGGGGCAACCGCACTCTGATCACGGTGCGAGACGATGGGGCAGGGATCTGTCTGGATAAAATCCGGGCCCGCGCCTTGCAGATAGGGTTTTCCGCTGCCGACCTGGCTGAGGCCAGCTCCCAGGAGCTGCTGGAGTTGATCTTCCAGCCGGGCTTCAGCACCGCCGAGCGAGTCAGCGAGCTATCTGGACGGGGAGTGGGTCTAGACGTGGTACGCACCAACCTGCAACGAATTGGCGGCCAGGTGCAGGTGGAATCTTGGCCGGGACGGGGCACGCTGTTTACCCTCACTCTGCCCGTTTCTTTGAGCGTCACCCGCGTGCTGCTGACAGAATGCCAGGGGTTGATGTTGGCTTTTCCGGCCAACGCAGTGGAAGAATTGCTTATCCCCCCGCAGTTGCCTGCCGATTCCTTTCTCTGGGAAGGGGAGCAGATCCCTTTAATTCCTGTGGGCCACTGGTTTCGCTTCGCGCGCTGGCAGCCTCGCCGGGAAATTGACGAGACCCCCCTTCTCGACCGACCTGTGGTGCTGCTGGTGGTAGAAGACAACCGGCCCTATGGCCTGTTGGTGGATCGCTTTTGGCGGGAGCAAGAGGTAACTCTGCGCCCGGTGGAGGGAGGTCTGCCTCTGCCGTCGGGATTCTCCGGCTGTACGGTTTTGGCCGATGGGCGAATCGCTCTTTTCGTGGATCCGCCTGCCCTCTTGAGCTGGCTGCTCGCCCAGCGGGATCAGCCCTGTCAGTCGGCAAGGGATCCCCTTCCCCAGCCCAGGTTTGCCGCCCAGCCCACCCTGCTGGTGGTGGAAGATTCGGTCAACGTGCGCCGCTTCTTGGCCATGACCCTAGAAAGAGCAGGGTTCCGGGTTGAACAGGCTCGCGACGGACAAGAGGCCCTCGAGCACTTGCAGAGAGGAATTCCCATCCGAGCGGTGATTACCGACATTGAAATGCCGCGGCTGGATGGCTTTGGCTTGCTGGCCCAGATTCGTGCCCACCCCCTGTATGACCAGCTTCCCGTGGTCATGCTCACCTCCCGCAGTGGCGAGAAACACCGCCAACTGGCCCAGCGGCTGGGAGCCAGCGCCTACCTCTCCAAGCCCTTCCAGGAACAGGAGCTGATCCAAAAGCTGCGGCAACTGCTGCAACCAGCCTCTTCGGCACCTTCCACCGGCGTTTTGATGGCGAGGTAGTCCATGCCCCTGCTTTCCCCTCTGCGCCTGCGTCGTCTGGCTCGGCAAGAACAACTGAGAAACCGGCAGACCTTGATTACTTTCCAACTGGGCTCCTACTGCTTCGGCCTCCCTGTTGATCGGGCGCGGCGAGTTTTTAGCTGGGCAGAGTTTCAGCTTGCTCAGGAGGGCGGCCCCCAGCTTTTGGATACCGGTCGTTTGTTGCTGGGCCGAGGGATCCCTTTTCAACCGGAAGGGGTTATTCTGTTGCAGCCAGGCAGTTCTGAGGACGGATTGTCCGACCAGATCGACAACCCAGAAACAGGGGCTCTGCCCATTCCCACTCAGCCCCTCCTGCGCCGTCTGCCCTCTTCCCAGTTGCAGCCTCTCCCCAGCCGCTATGCAGCTCAGGCCCGCCAACGGGGTATTGTGCAGTGGATCCCGCCAGCCGAAGGCCAGCTCCCCCTGTTGGTGTTCGACCCTCATCTCTGGCCTGTCTGTTCTTGAGCGGGGAGAGGGGGCAGTTGCAGTTCTGGATTCTCCACGCGGGTTAGCTCCCAGCGGAAGTGCTCCCCACCCCGTCGCTGCCAATTCAATCGGAAGGGTTGCTCCAAGGCGTTCACCTGATCCCGCGTCAGGTTGGCTAAGGGGCCGCCGGATCCCTCGATCACAAACCAGAGAGTGGCCTGTCCTTGGCGACTGGGATCCCCTGGGCCGAGCTGCACCTGCAGCGCTTGGGGTTGGAGGCGCAAGCGAAAAAATTGCCCGAAGATCTCGCGGCTGTAGGCCAGCGCCCGCTGCTTATCCAGGCCCCAACCATCGCTATAGGCCTCAGAGACCAGCATCTCCACCTGATCCCAGTTGCGCTGCTCCACCGCCCGCAGCAATCTCTCCGTGTGGACGCGGATTTGTCGCTCAGGCCGCCCGTATTGCCAAAAGGCTCCCACCCCGATAGCCAAGACGACGGATCCCACCACCCCCCAGCGCAGCCAGGGGGGAAGGGGTGAAGGGGGAGAAGAGACAGAAGCAGACAAGGGATCCCTCTTGGGCAGTAGGGGGATTGCTCCCTCTAGCCTACGGGATCTACATGTGAGAAGATCAAAGCCTGACCCCGAAATCTGTGCAGCCTCTGCCGGTCACAGCACGCTCCCGAAATTTAGCCAACCGGTCATGACCAAGTCCAACGACCGCCTACTGCTGGAGTTTGAGCAGCCTGTTGCCGCCCTGGAGCAACGAATTCAAGAAATTCGGGCCTTGGCAGAAGAAAACGACATCGATGCTTCTGAGCAGATTCGCCAATTGGAAGCCAAAGCCGAAGAGCTGCGCCGTGAGATCTTCAGCCAGCTCACGCCGGTAGAACGGCTCCAGGTGGCCCGTCACCCCCGCCGCCCCACCACCCTGGATTACGTACAGACCATCTGTGACGACTGGTTTGAGCTACACGGGGATCGCCACGGCCAGGACGATCCAGCCATTGTGGGCGGGTTGGCCAAGCTAGGGGAGCAGCCGGTGATGATCCTGGGCCACCAAAAGGGTCGCGACACCAAAGACAACATCCACCGCAACTTTGGGATGCCCAATCCCGCCGGCTACCGCAAAGCCCTGCGGCTAATGGAACATGCCCACCGCTTCGGCCTGCCCCTGCTCACCTTCATCGATACGCCGGGGGCTTACCCAGGCGTTAAGGCGGAAGCCGAGGGCCAAGGAGAGGCCATTGCCACCAACCTGCAGACCCTGTTTCGGTTGGAGATCCCCATCATCTGCACTGTCATCGGCGAAGGGGGATCCGGCGGAGCCTTGGCCATTGGGGTGGGCAACCGCATCCTGATGTTCGAGCACGCCGTCTACTCCGTGATCTCGCCGGAAGGCTGCGCGGCTATTCTCTGGAAGGATGCCAAGAAGGCTCCCCAAGCGGCGGCAGCCCTGCGCATTACCGCCCAAGACCTGCTGCAACTGGAGGTGATCGACGAGATCCTGCCAGAGCCGGTTGGCGGCGCCCACCGCGCGCCCTTGGAAGCTGCTCAAACCCTCAAAGAGGCTCTTCTCAGGCATCTCAAGGAACTTTCTAGCCTGAGCGGGCGAGAATTGCGCGAGGAGCGCTACCAAAAGTTTCGCCGCATGGGAGCGTTTCTGGAGCTTTCTGAATAGACTTATGCATCCCTGATTTATAGTCGTTTCAGATTAGGGTGAGACACCTGGGCCATTGATCGCGCCAGCGGGACGGAGTCCTTGAAAAGCCTTTTGGCCCCCTGCATTATTGCTCTGCAACGCCGATGCGACCAACATTTTAGGCGTGGGTGCAGTGTCCTGGTTTGAACTGAAATGACTATATTTGGGGTTTAATTTGGGGTTTATTCGAGGGGAGAGGCCCTTTAGGAGCTGCTCTGGGATGAACTTCCGAAAGCACTCCGCGCCCTCAACCTGACCAAGAGGGGGCTAACTCCTACCAGGTTACCCGATCCCGCAGCTGCTCAATCCGGGCTGGGCCAATGCCATTGACCCGTTGCAGATCCTCCAAAGAGGAGAAGGGGCGGGCCTCGATAATGCGCTGCGCCAGGGCGGGGCCAATGCCGGGCAACTGTTCCAGCTCCGCCGCCGTGGCCGTATTCAGGTTAACGCGAGGGGATCCCCCAGGAGACGCCACCGGAAAAGCAACCGACGGGGAAGGGGATCCCGCCTCAGGAGGAAGAACGACCTCGACTTCCAGCAGCTCCGGCTCCGGTTCAGGCAAGGAAGCGGCAACGGGGACGGGGTTGGGGCAGCGACGGGACGCCTCTTCTGCCTGCTGTTGCAAGCGGCGGCTGGGGCCAAAACGGGCCTCGGCCATCAGCCGGTCGAACTCCCGCACAAAGTGATCCACCACTCGGCTATTGCGGATGATCAGGAAGTTTTCGTCGTTGAGGTGGTTGGCCGAGACCGACCAGTTGTTGGATCCGGTGATCACCGTGGCCTGAGGAGCGCTGGGATCGATGATGGCAAACTTATGGTGCAGCTTATCGCCGGGGGCGAGGTTGGGTATGCCTACAGACTGGGCCGGCAGCGTCCAGGGCAGGCGCGCCGCCTCCACCTGGCACTTTTCGTCGGGGAGCAACAGCCCCCACATCTCCAGGGTGCGGCTGTAGTCTCGGAAGGCAAAACCGGGGTCGAACACCCCGCGGATTTCTACGTTGCGCTCCTGGCGCAGTTGCCTGAGTTGGTTGGCAATGCCCGGATCCGTAAAGACGAACAGAGCCAGATCCACCTGTTGCCGGGCTTGGGCCAGGGTGGCGGCAATAATGCCGTTGGAGGTGGCTTCGTAGGGCAGGGAGCGACTGGCAGGAGAAAAGTGAACCCCCACAATGGCATCGTCAATGTACACCGTTTCCAGGGGACGCTTGAGCTTTTGCACGCCGAAGCGGCTATCGGTCAAGCCACCGGGGCCATCGCCCCACATGAGATCGAATTCCTCGGTGTAGAGGCGGGCCAGCTCCGGGCTGTCCAGCAGCAGCAGATGGTTGGCATTGCCGACACTGCCAGGCGCATCAAAGTCCCCGTGAATATCAGAGAGCGTGAAATTGGCCGATCCGGTCAAGACTTTCTGCCCGTCGATCACCACAAATTTGTGGTGCATCAGGCCGCTGCCCTTGGAGCCATCGGCGGTATCATCCAGCCAGGGCACCTGGCCTCCATCCAGCAAGGCGTACACATCCCGCGTGGCGACCTCCTCAGCCGAAAACCGTCCATCGCGGTTCACATCCACCAGGTTGCGGTACTCCTCGAACTTGCGACGGCTGCGCTCGTCCAGCGCCCGCACTTCGGCAGGGGTGAGCTGGTGCCAGGCTCGCACGTAGGTGTTTTCAGTAATAAAACGCACAGGGATCCCCGCCTGCCGCCGCTCCACCAGAGCCTGGGCAATCAGGGGTAGGTTCAGCTCCTGCACGGCAATATCCACCGACTGCCGAGCGGAGCGAATCTGGGAAATGATCAACTCTTCCAGGTTGTAGCCGTAGCGGCGGATCTGGCGGTAGGGATCCCGATAGGTGCTCTCGCGGCTTTGGTTGAACACCACCCGGATGCGGGGGTGCTGCGGCAGAGGGGCCAGGGTGGGCAGCTCCGGCTCTTGGGGGTAGGGTCTGGGCCGAGGACCCACCCAGTAGCCGATCAAGACCAGAATGAGAAGCAGAGCAGCCCAGGGCAGCCAGCGGCGGAGTTGCCGCAACCACGACGGGATCCCGTTCATGGCCTTTCTCCTCTCCAGCAATCACGCCCCCAGGATACCAAACTTTATCGCAGCCACTTCTACGCGAAGGCGATCCCTGCTCTGCTCTACAGCTAACCGTGCGAGAGCGGCTGCTACCCCTAAGATGATGACAAATGTTTTAGAGTATTAACTTTTGTTATGAACTACAAAGCCCTCACCCTTGGGCTGACGGCGGCTGCTTGCTTAGCCTTGGTAGGCTGTGCCAGTTCCAGCGGCGATACGGCCATTGCCCCGCCGACGCCTACCCCAACTCTCTCTCCCAGCCCTACGCCGCTGCCCAACCTCGTCGCCGTTGCCGCCGCCAACCCCGACTTCAGTACCTTGGTGACGGCCCTGCAGGCAGCGGGCTTGGTGGGGACTTTGCAGCGGGAAGGTCCCTTCACGGTATTCGCTCCCACCAATGCTGCTTTTGCCGCTTTGCCCCCTGGCACGGTGGAATCTTTGCTGCGACCTGAGAACCGGGCAGAGCTGGTGCGCATTCTCACTTACCACGTGGTTCCTGGCTTGGCTCCTTCCAGTGCCCTCAGATCCGGCCAGCAGGTAACGACTTTGCAGGGATCCCCCGTCACCGTCACGCTTCTTGAGGGCGGACGGATTCGCATCAACAACGCCAACGTGATCGCCGCGGATATTCAAGCTTCCAACGGCATCATCCACGTCATCGACACCGTCTTGATCCCGCCTCGCTAGGGGTTTCGGGCATCATAGGATAAAGTCAAGTTCGGCGGTTGACCGAGGAGGCCCGGCGTGGAAAGGCCGAAGTGGGTAGCCATTGTTACAGGGATCCTGGCCATTGCTCTGGGGGTGGGCTACTTGCTGCTGGCACAGCTGTTGGATTATCGCGGGGGCGAGTTTTTGCCGGCACCGCTGGAGCCGCCGGCGATTTTGGGAGAGGGGATCCCTGGCTCATGGGGCCGGTTGAGCTGAGGGCGCTTTTGACTTCCTGCTTCCCCTTCCTCTTTTACTTGCGGGTGGCTGATCCCCAGCAAAACTCTTGACAAAATTGTATGCTCAGCTACAGCAAGCCCTATGCTGGAGAAGCGACTCGGATGGCTCAGCAATTTTGGGTTGCTTGATTTGAAGATTTGGGCAGGCTGTGGGTTGGGATGGTGCTGTCGCGCTCCACTTGGGTGTGGTTGTGGGCAGGGCTGGGTTTGGCGGCCCTGAGCCAATATCTGCAATGGGTTAGCGGGATCTATAGCTTTATCGCCCCCCATTCGTTGCCGCTGGCGGATCTGGCAGTGGCCGGGATCCTGGGAGGGACAGCAGCAGCAGGTCTGGCAGCGCGCCATTGGTGGCAGCAGGCTGGCCGACGGCAAAGTACTCCAAACCAGCGGACACAACCGCTGCGGCGGGTTAAGTTAACTCGGAATCAGGTGCAAGCCGATCTGGAAGATGCCGATCGCCTGATCCAGAAGCTGCAGAATGACATCAGTCGCCGTGCCCTGCGTGCCAAGCTGCAAGAGATCAATCAGCGGCTTAACCAGGAGGAATTGCATCTGGTGGTGTTCGGCACCAGTTCCGCCGGCAAGACCTCGTTGATCAATGCCTTGATGGGCCGACCAGTGGGCGAAACAGCCCCCACCCTGGGCACCACCCGTCAGGGATCCATCCACACCTACCAATTGGAGGGCTGGAACGGCCCCATTTCCCTTACCGACACACCTGGGCTGCTGACGATTGGGGGAGCAGGTGAAGCGGAAGCCCGCGCCCTGGCCCAGAAGGCGGATCTGCTGATCTTGGTGGTGGCCGGAGACCTGCTGGCTTCGGAATATGCCGAAATGCTGGAGCTGGCCCGGCTGGGCAAATCCACCATCCTGGCCCTCAACAAAACCGATCAGATGCTGCCGGAGGATGTGGAGACCATCTTGACCCATTTGCGCCGGCGCACTGCCGGTGTTATCCCTGCCGAACAGGTGGTGGCCATCGCCGCCGATCCAGAGCCCCTCAAGGTTCGCTACTACTCCGAAGATGGCTCTGTGTGGGAAACTTGGGAGCCGCAGCCCCCCGAGACAGAGGCCCTCATTCAACAAATGGCTCACCTGCTGCAGCAGAAGGGATCCCACCTGCGCTTGGCCAATGCCTTGTTGCAAACCCGAACTCTCAGCGAAGCCGTCCAGCAGGCCCTCCAAGAAGAACGTCGCCAACAGGGTCGCCAGATCGTGGAACGGATGCAGTGGGCCACCGCTGCTGCCCTGGCGGCAACCCCTCTTCCTGCTTTGGATGTGCTGGCAGGAGTGGCCATTCAGGCACGCATGATCGGGGAACTGCACCAGGTGTTTGACCGACGCATTACCTTACGCCGGGCCCAGCAAATCGCCCAGAGTTTGGCGCAAATGGTGGTGCAACTGGGGGGGCTGGAGCTGGCCACTCAGGCTTTGGGCTCTCTGCTCAAGGCCAGCCCCTTGATGGTGATGGGGATCCCCCTGCAGGCGGTGACAGGGGCCTACCTGACGCGGGTGGCGGGGCTCAGCTACCTAGAGTGGCTGTCTTCTGGGGATCCCTGGCAAGAGGAAATCCTGCAAGAGCGGGTTAGGCAGCAGCTCCAAAACCGTCATCCTCTGGCTTTTCTCACCCAACTGGCCCGCCAAGCCCATTCCAATAGCTAGTCGAAGCATCCATCTTTTCGCCGCCGCAGGCCCAACCTATCCCGTTCTCCGCCCGCCGCAGAAAATCCATTACACTGAGTACAGCTTTTTCTAACTTAACTTTGTAGAAGTTCTGTAGATTAGCAGGCTCCAGGTCACACAAGAGAGAACATTTGTACCAGCCATACTCAGTGTTGCCGGAAAAAGTTGCACAATTTGTTAATCACAAGTCAAGCCCAGTCCATCATTTTGTAGTCTGCTGCCCTAAACTGGCTCCGTTTGCGCCTTATGTCTTCCATCAACCCGACCTTGCCCATTCAGTGGATCGACGCGGATTCGGGAGAGGTGGTGGAAGAATGCCCTTGGGAGAGCAGTCCCCATCCGGGCACCTACGTCCAACTGGCAGAGCAGCACTACCTAGTTCTGGAAAAGCGTCATTCCTACCGGCTCCGGCAAGGCAAATACCACCTGTGTGGGATCCGCGCCCTGGTGCGTTCGGTCACCCCACCTCAGGAAGTGGGAAGGTTCCTGGGGGATCCCTCCTGTCGGTTTAATGCTCACTCGCCCTTGCTGCGTTGTGCCGTCAACCCCAGCGGGCCCTGTCAGGGCTGCCCCCACTACGAGTCGGCCCCGCGTTGCTAGCCCTCCAGCTCCAGAGCCAACACCTGGGTCAGCGCACGGTTGGTCTTTTCGCGAAACTCGGCCACGCTCACCCGTCCCAGCAAATACACGGCCAGCAACATCACCGCTGCCTCCACCCCAAAGACGGTGGCATAGGCAAGCACTGAAGAAGTGGGGAAGAGAATGCGCCCCAGATCGAGCAAAGCCCCGCCGAGCAAGGTGGAAACCGCCTGGGACATGGCCTGGGCCAGACCCCAAGCCCCGATAAAGGTGCCTGCCGTCTCCGCTGCCGTCAAGTCCAACATGAGGGTAATGGCGCCGTTGGTGGTGATCCCAGAAGCCAAACCAAACAGGATCATGCACAGTTGCAACAGCCGTGAATTGCCTGTAAACCCTGAGGCAATGGTCAGCCCAAAAGAGATGGCCACCAGCAGGCAGCCCAGACGAGCCGTTGTCTGCTTGCCCAGCTTGGGCACAATGAAAAATCCGGTCAGCACAATCCCTGCCAAAATACCCAGGCTCCAAAAGGCATTGAGCTGGGTGCTCTGGGCCACCGTCATGCCAAACACCTCGCCGCCATAGGGTTCTAGGATCGGCTGTTGGATAAACAGGCCCATGGTCATCAACACCAAGAAGCCGAAAAAGATCAGGGTTTGGCGGCTGGCGGTCAGCACCTTGATGGCCGTGCCAAGGGTGATTTGGTCTTCCCGTCCGGCCAAGGTGGAACGGGATCCGTAGCGGGAATAGCGCTTTTCCACTCCCCAGGTGGCAATCACCCCCAGCAGGATCACCACGGCTGGAATGATGACGAAGAGGCGGTTGACGGTGCTCTGCAGGTTGTCTGGCTGCAAGCCCCGCAGCAGCACCGCCGAGCCAATCGCCCCCCCAGCAATCCCCACCATCAACATAGACCAGACGATCCCCACCAACTTAGAGCGGTTGTCCTCGTCTGACACATCCACCAGCAAAGCCGCAAAAGGCGTGGAGCAGGCGCTGAGGCAGAGACCATAGAGGGCAAACATCAAACAGGCCAAGCCTACCCAGCCATAGGTGGCTCCAGACCAACCCGTGGCCGCAAAGCTCTCCCCCAAACCCCACACCACCTGCACCCCCAGGAAGATACAAACGGCAAATAGCACTGATCCCAGGCGCACATAGCCGGTGCGATGCAGGCCAAACAAGGGCTTAGCATCCGAGAGCTGCCCAAACCAAACCCGAGCCGGGGAGACCAACTGGTGCATGGCCAGGGATCCCCCCACCACCGTTGCCGGGATGGCCAGCAGATCCGTGTCGATCATGACACGGTTCAGCACTCCCAAAGTGAGCAACGACATCATTCCCAAGCCCATCTGAAACAGGCCCAGGCGGAACATAACATGCAGCGGCAAGGGCTGAACCTGCGCCTGAGGCTCTGGAGAAGTTGAAGTTACAGAAGCGTTGACCTCGGGATCCCGGCGAATACTGGCCATGATCTGGAATATTTCGAAAGGGTGCTACAGCTTTTTATCGTAGCCCAGGCGGCCTGGGATCCCGGCAAAAGCATGGGGTTGCCAAAAGTGAAACCGCCACACCCTCTCCCCTTTTGGGAGCTATTGTCAGGGTATAGTCCCCCAATTTCCAATCCTCAGGAATATTGCTATGCGCGCCCCCATCCCCTGGCTGCTGAGTTCACTGAGCTGGGTGGGCATTTCCCTGGCCGCTCCGCCGATGGTGTCTACTTCTCAGGCAACCCCTATGGATTTTCCCCTCCACCAGTCCCTTTCTTCCCCCTCGCCTTCAGAGTGGGCGGAATACTTGGCCTACAGGCAGGTCATCGACCGGACGATCTCCATGACCTGGGATCCGCAAGCGCGAGCCTTGGCAGAGCCCTACGGGCTGGATATCGTCGACGTCACTTGGGAAGATACCGGACGCCACAAGGGATCTGCCCTTGGCCCCAACATCAGCGACATGACCATCCAGGTACAACAGCTCAACCCCAGAACGGGTCACTACGAGCTGAGCTTGATGCCGGTGATCCGCTACCCCAACTTTGCCGATCTGTCTGCCGACCTGCCCCTCGACAGCCTACAGGTGCTGGTGGGCAACGAAAAAGGAAAGCCCTTGCAACCCGTGTCGTTGCGAGAGCTGCTGGGGAATCTGCGCCGCTACTTACATGATCCCGGCTCTTGGGCCGGCAACCGCAACTCTCTGCTGGCCCCACGGGATAGCCATGTGTTGGTGAGCGCCCAAGCTGCCTTTTTGCCCATCCCTGCTGGGGGATCCGCTCAATTCAACCCGGTGCTGTTCAACTACCAATCCCATCCCGGCAACCCAGCCGTGCTGGCAATCTTGGCCACCCGCGAGGGCACCAGCATTACGGTGATCGAGAACCGCACTGAAGATAAGGTAGATAAGGTGGGCGAAGCTATTTGGGGCCAGCGCCTTTTCTTCAACCAAAATGGTGAACGGGCCAGCCTCACCGGGCAGCGCCTCAGCGATTTTCGGGCTGAGCAAGCCGCCGACCCAACCCCTCAGGATCCCGATGCTGCGGAAGTGGCAGAAGAAGCCCTGAATCTGGTGATGCTGATCCAAGTGCCTCTTCATCAGCGGCAGCCGCCGCGAAGGGAAGTTGAGGATATCTCTGTCAAGTTTTTCGGACCCGCAGACGACCTGGCCGGCCTCAGCAATGTAGAAGCCGCTGTCATCGGACATGGGCCGGTGGAAGGCCCCTTCACCGAGATCAACAACCTGGACATCGAGCGGGATCCCCGCTTTCCCATTCGGGTCACGGTCCAGTTCTACAAAGCCACCGACAATGGTGTGGTCTCCGCCGAGGACATGGCCCAAATTCACCATCAAATTGCCCGCGTCTATCGAGAGGCCGACTATGTGGGCAGCTTGGTGATTCAGCCGGATACAGGCCGACCTACGGAGTACGACCGTGATGCAGAGACAGAGCGCCCCTTTCCCTTTCCTGGGTGGCCGTGGCGTTAGGGCCTACTGCGCATTCTTCCCACAACCTGCAAGCGAGGGGCAGCATCTTCTCGCCCTAGAGTTTCTCTACTACACTGACAACTGACCTGGTGCCAAGAGGAGGGGGTGTCGGCCCGATATCCTCGGCAAGGTCTGGGTCTGTAGAGGCGGTTGCCAAGGTCTCATTTCTTGAGGCCATGGTGCTTGTCTGTGCCAGCTCTTGCCCAAGGCAGTGGGGAGCTTTTCCTGCAACACTATGGCTGACGCAGTTCCCGTTCGGCGCTACGACCTGTTTGTGCAGGCTTCCCGGCTGCTGCAGCGCTACCGGCAGCTCACGCCGGAACTGCGTCCCATAGGGCTGGAGGTGGCCCTGGCCATCCAGTATCACCGCGCTCAGGCCGGATCGGGATCCCTGCTGCCTTGGGTGGGATCCCCTCGCGGACTGCCCTTGCAGCAAGTGGCCCAGCGCATTTGCGACCCGTTTTACAGCAAAACCCATCCTCTTTTGCCGACCCTACCCGAAACCGGCGAGCCTTTGGTGTGGCCTCTGTTCAACCAAGGGGAAAACGGCTTGATCCGGCCCCTGGCCCCAAGCAAAGTGGGCGGGAAACTGGCGGAACGGCGCTGGCTCAAAGCCTGCAACAGCCAGGAAGGGATCGGCTGTCATGCCTTGGCGGCCCACCTGTGGCAAGACGAGCGCTTTTTGGCCGAAGACCGGGATCTCTGTCCTTTCCGCCTTTATGATGGGCGCTACCCCTTGAGCGTGGATCAAGGGCGGCAGACTTGCGGCTTTGACGATCACCCCTGTGGCTGGCAGCCGGGACACCCCAAAATGTTGCAGGTGGTGGGCAAAGGCAAACAGGCCGAGATCCTGCTCCCCCACTGGACGGATGACATGTGGACGATGCTCATTCCCTCCCATCGTCCGCTGCCGATTTACCCGCTCTTGGTGATGCTTTACTTTGGCCAAGAAACTTTGCAAAAGGGGCGGAGCAGCCTCTCCATCGAGCAATTTCGTCTGGATTTTCAGTTTAGCCAGTCTCAACTGCGCCTGTTGTTCGACACCCACCCTGAGCACCCCTTGAATCGACACCTGCTTACCTGGGCTCAGCAGCCAGAGGTGGAGTGGGGATCCACAGAACTCTTGCCCCAGATGCCGCCCCTCCTGCATCAACCTGCTGGGGGCAAGGTAGTTTTGGATCCCGATGAGCCGCCCCAGTTCCGCAGCAGTGGGATCCCTCACAGCGCCGGGACAGACCCGCTGATGGCAGAACGCCGCCGTCGACGTCAGTTGGAGCGCAGCGAGCGCCACAACGAGATCTTGCACCAGTTTCGCCGCTGGTTCCGCCTGGCAGGATTGGAAGTCCGGGAGGATCAGCATACCTTTGACTTTTTGGCCGTGGCGGACGGGCATCTGCTTTTGGCCGAAGTGAAGCTCCTGCACCACAAGGATGCGGCAGAGGCTTTGCAGGAAGTGGTGGGACAGTTGCTCTACTACGAGCGCTTTGCCCTTGGCCCCTGGATCGAGCAGGGCTTTTCCGTTCAGAAGGCCGCCGTTTTCGATGGACCGCCGCCGGATCCCTATGTGCGATTTCTAGAAGACCTGGGCATTGCCACCTACTGGATCAACGAGCAGCAGATGATCGATGGGCCAGAAAACTCTTTACGCCTGCTGCGCCAGATGGGGGTGCGGGTACGACCGGATCCCGAATTGGGGGATTAGGGGAAAAAGCCTGCCCATGTTCTCCCCTGAGTTTTGACTCAGGCGGGGGTAACTTCTTGTCTTCTTAAGCGTACCTTAGCTGCCCCTTTACTCAGATTCCTTCTTGAAGATGGTATCCATATAGTCCATATAGACGGTAAAAATACGGGATCCTTTGAAGTTTCGGGAGGAGTGAAGCAGATGTGGTCTAGGGTTACTTCGCGTCGTGTTGCCCAATCAATTGCGGTGCTAGTTTTTGGTTTGGTGCTTTTGGTTTCTCTGCAAGGGCGCGGCTCCAGAAGAACTCTTTTGCCAATACTTACACCTGTGCCAGCACCGACCCCGACTTCAACACCCACAGCCACGCCAACACCGACGCCCACGCCGGGAGGCTGTGATCCCAACGCCAACCTGATCCCAGTTGGCACTGTCCAGGGCACTGGCTTCACTTCCCCCCTGGTGAACCAAACAGTCACGGTTTCTGGAATCGTAGTAGGAGACTTTGAAAATGAGGGGGTGGCTGGCCAAACCTATCTCCAGGGCTACTACCTACAAGATGATGGTGACGGGAATCCCGCCACATCAGATGGCATCTTCGTTTTCAGTGGCACAGCTAATAACGTCAGGCTTGGGGATAGGGTTCAGGTGACCGGAACGGTTGCTGAGTTCCGCCAGCAAACCCAGCTCTCCAACGTCACCAGCTTTACTGTCTGTAGCTCTGACAATCCGTTGCCGGCCCCAGTGCAGATCTCTCTACCGCTGACTGCGGAGCAAAGGGAAGCTCTGGAAGGAATGCTGGTCACATTTGGAAATCAGCCCCTGTTTGTAACCGACTCCTTCTTGCTGGGACGCCACGGGGAGCTGAGTGTGGCCACAGAGCGGTTGTTCACTCCTACGCAAATTGCGGCTCCCAGCCAGGCAGCTGCCATTCAAGCGGAAAACGACCGAAAGCGGATTCGCATTGATGACCGGCTGCTCACCCAAAACCCAGATCCGGTTATCTACCCCACTCCGGGTGGCCTGAGCGCGGCTAACACTGTGCGCGGCGGCGATCGCGTCAGCAACATCACCGGGATCATGACCCAGTTGCGAGGCCGGAATGTCAGTGGCGATGTGGATGCGACCATCGACTACCGTATCCACCCCAATGATCCCAACAACTTGCCCAGGTTTACAGCCACCAACCCTCGCCCGCAAAACCCACCCTCAGTAGGGGGCTCCCTGAGGGTAGCTAGCTTTAACCTGTTCAACTACTTCAACACCTTCGGCAACGCCTGCTTCCCCAATAACTCCTCCTGTCGGGGAGCCAGCAACGCCACCGAGTTCACCCGCCAGCGGGATAAGCTCATCGAGGCTATTCGCCGCATGGATGCCGATATCGTAGGCCTCAACGAGTTAGAAAACGATGGATACGGTTCGAATAGTTCCATTCAGGATTTGGTGAACGGGCTCAACCAGGTCATGGGGGCAGGAACCTACGCCTTTGTGAATGTTGGAGTGCCCAACCTGGGCGGCGATGCCATCACCAACGGCTTTATCTACAAGCCAGCTACGGTTGAAATTGCCCCCGGCACTAACCCGGCCTTCCTGGACACAGGGGAATTCACCCAAGGCCCCGGACGCTTCCATCGTCCTCCTCTGGCTGTAACCTTCCGGCAGCGGAGCAACAACGCCACCTTCACTGTTGTGGTCAACCACTTCAAGTCCAAGGGTTCTCCCTGCGATCCTATTGACAACGATCCCTTCCAAGGCAATTGCAACGGCAACCGCACCCGGGCCGCTCAGCAACTCTTGAGCTGGCTCGCCACCAATCCAACTGGCTCCACCGATCCGGATGTGTTGATTATGGGGGATCTCAACTCCTACGCTATGGAGGATCCGATCAAAACTCTGGAGGCGGGCGGGTTCATCAACCTCAATGGCTCCAACAGCTACTCCTTTAGCTTCCAAGGACAGTGGGGATCTCTGGATCATGCCCTGGCCAACAGCAGTCTGAGACCCCAAGTTACAGGCTCAGCTAAGTGGCACATCAACGCTGATGAGCCCGTGAGCTTGGACTACACCCTGAGCTTCAAGAGTCCCTCTCAGCAGAGCCTCTTCTACGCCAGCGATCCCTTCCGCTCTTCCGACCACGATCCGGTGCTCGTTGGCTTGAACCTGACTCCGGCCCCAACACCGACGCCGACGCCCACACCGACACCAACTCCTCCTTCCGTTAACCTGCCTTTGACAGAAGGCTTTGATAACTGCAACCCTGCTCCAGCCGGCTGGCAGATTGTGGATGTGGACGGCGACACCAGTCGTTCCTGGCGTTGTGTCAACTCCCTTGCCGAGGCCAACGCTTTCAACGGTCAGCAACCGGGTAATGACTGGCTGATCACTCCTCCTCTGAACCTGGCTTCCGTCAGCAACCCAGTTCTGACCTTCCGCAATCGGAGTTCTTTTAGCGATAACAGCCTTCCTCCTTCGCAACAACTAAGCGTTCTTTACTCCACCAACTACAGCGGTGCAGGCACTCCAGCGGCAGTGAATGCAGCCACTTGGACTGCTCTGACGATTCCCACTCTCTCTACGGGCAGCTTCGTCGACTCCGGCCCGATTTCTCTGGCTGGGATCCAGCCTTCCAACCGTGTTTACATTGCCTTCCGCTATCGCTCTTCTGGTACAGCTTCCGGCTCGGCCACTCGCTGGCGGGTGGATAGTGTCAACATCTCCGGGAACTAGGTGTGGGATCCTAGTGCCAACCTGAGTCTGATTGGCAGTGGCTGGGAAAGTGGATCTGCTTCCTCAGCCGTAACGCTCTCCTATGTGGTCTTGGCCGGGATCCACCGTTGCTCAGCGGGTTTCGAGCAGAGGGATTGACTTTTGGAGCACGGACTAAAGGGAGAGGAGCCGGGGGTGGTTGCCTTTGGCGGCACGGAGCGCTTAAGACACTTCGGGAGAAAAATGGTTGAGGATCCGGGGGGATTGCAATGTCCTCGTCTCAATCGAAATGACCTCATTATGGGATCCCAGCCTGGGCGCAGATTTGCCCCTGTCGGTCGAACAACGTCACCGCCAACAGCAGGGATCGACCGGCATACTTTTGCACATAGCCTGTGGCTCGCTCCAGGATTTGGCGAGCCAACTCCTGCATCACGGGTGCTGCCCAGCCAAGGCCATCCAGATGGTGCACCGCTGCCTCTACTGTCCGCAACTCCAGCACTTGCCGTGCCTGTTCTGCCGTTCCCCCACGCCGGATCAGGGCTGCCGCCAGAATTTCCAAGCGGGCATCGGCCACGTGGCTGGAAGTGGTGAAGATCCCCCCTGCCAGCTTGATCAGCTTGCCGTGGTAGCCGATCAAATGAATGGACTCCGCCCCCCGCAGCGCCGCTTCCACCAGCAACGGCCCTATCCAATTGGCTACTCGCAGGATCTGGTCTTCCGGGATCCCTTGCCCCAGCGCCACCTGCTGCCCATGGCTGCCCACGCAGAAGATCAAATGCTTGTGCCGCTCCAACTTTTGTTGCAGCTCTTGGCGGGCTTGCTCTAAGCTCTCAACACTTGAGGAAGGCTCCACCTCCGCCCGCGTTCCCAACAGGGCCAGCCCTTCCAGCACCCCAAAAGCAGCATTGGAGGTGCGCTCGGCCAGCAGCTTTCCTTCCGGCAAAATGATGCGCACCCGCAGGCGGCAGCCCTCTGGGATCCCGGGCAAAAGATTGATCTCAAACAAACGGCGGGCATAGGCATAAATGGCCGGGCTGCCATCGGTGCGTCGCCCCAGCCCTTCTCCGGCTTCCAAGATCAAGGGGGGATCCTCGGGATCCCTCTCCTCCAACCTCACCCAAGCCCAGACCGGTGTGTCGCGGGTGAGATCCAGGTGGGGGCCGGGATCCGAGCGGGTAATGGCCAGAGCTGTTGCCTTCTCCAAGGCAGCTACCTGCTCCACCGGGATGTGGATCCGAGCCTCAGGGGACTGGGGCTCAGCCTGCACCGCAATCGCCAAGCGCCCCCCTTCCTTCTCCAAAGGGATCCCCAGAAGGTGGTGAAGAGCAGCTCTGGCCGAAGCAACGGCGAAAACCGGCAAGGTATAGCCCCGCGGTCGGGATCCCTGAACAGCATCCTGCATCTGCACAGATTTTTGCTTGGGAAATGGGTAACCGGAAAACCAAAATCTCCGGAAAATGCACACCTCAATTGTGGCTTGTGAGAGAACCCAGGAGTTTCGGGGAACACCTCCCGGAAGCAATCGTTAAATGATCTGGGGGAAGAAGAGGGGATCCGAAATTTGCCTTTTTCAATGAAGGTAGTCGAAAACTGGGGCAGCTATGAGCGAAGCAGTGCAGCACTACCTTGAGCGTCTGGAGTCGCAAATACAGGAGCTAAAAGCTGCCATCGAGCGGATGCCCGAGCAGGTGGTGGCCGTTCTCCTGGCTACCCAGGAAGCCAAAAAAAACACCCCCGCCCCCTCCCGTTACAGCGTTCTAATCTCAGACTTGGTGGAAGATGGCAGCCACAACTTCCTGCTGGATGATGAACCCACCGTGGTGAGCAACCGCAGCATAGGGCATGAGCTGGCCCCCGAAGCCCAAATACAGCGCCTGAGTGCCCAGTTAACCGCTGCCTACAACCGTATTGCCGCTCTGGAAGAGCAGCTCTTGGCCCAGCGCTTGCAACACTAAACCAAACCGACAGTCGTCCGGACCGGTCTGGAAAGGCTTCAACGGGGAACAGCAGAGGGCTTGCCTTTGCGTTGCACATCCTGCATCTGGAAGCCGTGTTTGCGCAGCTCTTGATCCAGCACCAGCTCGTTTTCCACGTGATCCACAAACAACACGCCGTTGAGGTGGTCGATTTCGTGCTGGATCACCCGCGCCAGCAAATCGTCCGCTCGAAGGGTGCGGGGCCGCCCCGTTTCATCCTTAAACGAAACCACAATCCCTTCTGGGCGCACGACCTCGCAAAACACCCCCGGAATGCTCAGGCAACCCTCCTGCCCGGCAACGGCCTCGCCAATGTACTCCCGGATCTCCGGGTTGATCAGCACCAGGGGTGGCACCTCCGGCTTATCGGGATAAAGATCCACCACAATCATGCGCTTAGGAATGCCAACTTGCGGAGCCGCCAGACCAATCCCATCGAAGCTGTACATGGTCTGTAGCATGTCCCGGGCAAGCTGGCGGATCTCCTCATTGACCTGGCTAACGCGCTTGGCCGGCTGCCGCAGCACCTTGTCCCCCATGCGATAAATGCGCAGGGGCGGATGCTTCAGCTTCACTTTGGGAACAGCAACAGAAAGGGTAGCCACCATCTGGCAGATCTCACAGAATAACAGCAGGTATCAGGCCTGGATCCCCATTCTACATTCAGTCCCAGTTGCGCCGAAACCACTGTTGCCTAACTCTCTTCTCCTTTTTGATTGATTTTGAAGAGGGGGTAGGGACCTGTTTGGGATGATCATGGCTCAGGGTTGCCGTCGCCAGCCTCTGGAAGTCGTTGGGCCTGTTGGTCAATTCCCTGCTTAAAGCCCAAGGCCACCAAAATATTGGAGAGGGTGAGAAAAGCCTCTGCCCCTCCATGCAAGGGATCCACATTGGCCAGGGAAGTGCCGTAGTGCATCTGAGCGTACAGCCCTGCCGGGATGCTGACGGCCACAAAAAGCAACAACAGCCAAAATCCAACCAAAGCCAAACGTGGGATCCGGCGCAGCCGCGACAGGAAGAATAAAAAGACCAGGTAGGGGAACAAAGAAAGGGCAAATAAACTGTTCATCGCCTAGTCGGGATCCCCCTTCTGTGCAGGCTCATCCACCCTTTCAGCCCGCCAAATGCGGTAAGCAGCCCAAGCCAGGGTACAGTTGCCCAGCAAGGTGAAGCTGGCCTGTGCAGTCACCACCCAGTCCAACTTGGGGTCGTTGTCAAACCAGTGCCAGGTGATCGCGCACATCGCCCCCGACAAAGCGGGCAGCATCGCCCAGCTCAAACTTCGCCATTCGGGCTGGCCCACCCGCTCCCCAAATTGCCACACGAGAACAACAGCAGCGATCCACTCCAAAACACTGGCAACGTGAATCCACCAGGTGGGAAGCGAAAGGGCGTGCATCAGGCGCTGAGAGAATGACGCAGCAGTTGGCGGTAAGTGGCCTCCTGCAACAGCATTTGCTTGTGCAGTTTGACCAAAATGTCTTTGGCCTGCTCGAGGCTCATGCGAGAAACCAAGGTCTCGAAAGCCCGCTGGCGAAATTGCTGCTCCAAAGAGAGCTCTAGCGTCTCATCCATCATTATCACCTCAGGGTGCTCAGGTAGAGAGGTCTGCAAAGAGTTCCAACAGCGCAGATCTGGCCAGGTAGTGCAAGCAGGATAATACATATCTTAACAAATCGCAACAACGTGACAAGATGCCGGATCTCGGTGGTGTCTGAGGGTCTGAAGAGGTTTGGCCGAGGCGAGAGCAGAGGCATTCAACCCAATGGCAGAAAAAGCACAGGCCCGTCAAGTTTGACGAAAGCGCATTTTGGATGGGGAAGTGGGAAGATTCTCCGGCAGGGATCCCTTTACATCCCGTCATGTTCGGCGATTCGGCAGGGCTCCATGATAGAAGTGAAGTACTCTGGAGCTTTGTTGCCACCCTTGCTGATTGGTGACTTACTTTGCTTGAATTGCCATGACCATTTTTGTGGGGAACCTAAACTATAAAGCCTCAACAGAAGAACTGAAAGCTTTCTTCCAGCAGAGGTGGAACGTTAAGTCGGTTACAATTCCGATAGACCGAGAGACAGGTCAGACACGAGGCTTCGCGTTTGTGGATCTGGCAACCGAAGCTGAGGAGGACGAAGCCATCGAGAGCGCGAACGGGCAGGAATTCATGGGCCGGCCTCTGCGTTTGGATCGAGCCAGGCCCCGCCGCCAAGCCTAAGCAAAGATTGTTCAACCCTGGGTTTGCCATTCTGGACAACCAAAGGACTCCGTCCCGCTAACGCGAACGGCAAGGTTTATCCCAACAGATGGGAGAGCTGCAAAGTCTCCAAGAGCGCCCAAGATGGTAAGGTTGCTACATCTTTCCGACATTCATCTGGGCAGTGGTCTTGCCTACGGCCACATTAACCCAGCTACCGGCCTGAATACCCGTTTGGAAGATTTTGTAGCTTCTTTGCGCTTGTGCATTGACCATGCTCTCAACCAAGCGGTGGATCTGGTGTTGTTTGGGGGCGATGCTTTCCCCGATGCGACACCCCCCCCTCTCCATCAAGAGCTTTTTGCCCAGCAGTTTCGCCGCCTGGCCGATGCAGGGATCCCAACCGTCCTGTTGGTGGGCAACCACGATCAGTACGGGCAGGGACAGGGAGGCAACAGCCTGGCTATCTACCGCGCTTTGGGGGTCTCAGGCTTTATTGTGGGGGACAGACTGGAAACTCATCGGATCGAAACTCGCGGTGGCCCGGTGCAGGTGACCACTTTACCTTGGCTGAGTCGCTCTGCTCTACTCGCCCAACAGGAAAGCTTGGCGCTTGAAGGGGAAATCCTCGCGCATCAGCTCCTGCAGCGCCTCCGCCTAGCCCTAGAAGGGGAGATCCGCACCCTGCAGCCAGGGATCCCGGCAATTTTGTTGGCTCACGTCATGGTGGAGACAGCCCGCTACGGAGCAGAACGCCATCTTTCGGTGGGCAGAGGATTTACGGTGCCCCTTTCGCTGCTGGCTCGGCCTGCCTATCAATATGTTGCCTTGGGGCATGTCCACCGTCACCAGGTGCTGTGTCGGGATCCCTTGATGCTCTATCCCGGCAGCATTGAGCGGGTGGATTTTGGCGAAGAAAAAGAGGAAAAAGGCTGTGTGCTGGTGGAAGTCACCCCTACGGGGGCCAGCTATGAATTTTTGCCCCTGCCAACCCGTACCTTTCACACCATTCGCCTGGATCTGAGCGCAGATCCACCCCAGCAGGCGCAGTCCAAGCTGCTGGCCGCCATCGCCAAGGCCCCCGTGGCCGGCTCCATCCTGCGGTTGATCTACCGCATACGGCCCGACCAGCTAGAGTGCATTGATGAGCGGGCTCTGCACAACGCTCTTGCCCCTGCTTTTAGCTACACCATCGCCCCAGAAGTGGTCAGCCCCAGCCGCATCCGTCTGCCGGGATGGGATCCCAGCCGACTTGAGCCCCTGACGGCTCTGGAGCAGTATTTGGCCAACCGCAGCGATCTGGCCCCCTTGCACAACGATTTGCTGGCCGCCGCCCGTCAGTTGTTGGAGGAATATGTGGATCCTTTACAAGACTGGGCCCCCAACTGGGAGGAGCTGGGATCTTCAAGCCTTGCCCCAGTGGAAGAGGAGCAGTTGCCTTTGTTTTGATTGGTTTTGAGATGCTCTCTTTGTCGCCTCAGGGTTCATAGGGGTGGGGATGGGGGATCCCTGTACGAAGAAATCAGGACAGGAGTGCTTGCCAAAGCTGCGGGCTCCTCAAGTTTCAAGTGATCTGAATCACTTCGAAATGGCAAAAAGCAACACAAACTGGGAATCGGGTTGAAGACGTTGGCAACGACGGCATCAGCTCACTCACAGGGAACTGACTCAGACTGGTAGACCTCACACTGCCAGTCTTTTTTTGTTTAGGGCCTGGGGGCTGTGAAGTCGCAGCGAGCGGGGGATCCCTTTCTAGCATTCATGAAATTCCCATCTTCTTTTCTATAGAGTCAGCTGGAAATCGCAGGAGCCCCGCACTGTACACGTAGGGTCAGTGCCGGGAGGAATGCGAGGTTACAATAGAACCATGACCCAAGTCCTGACCGTCTCCTGCAAGCTCAAGGTAGCCCAGTCGCAAGCCGCCAAATTGGACGCGACGATGGATGTCTTTGTGCAGGCATTGAACTGGGTCAACCAGAACACGCCGGAGAAGATCGTCAACGCGGTCAAGCTGCAATCCCTTTGCTACTACGAGATTCGAGCCCGGTTTGGCTTGTCCAGTAACTTGGCTCAACAGGTGTGCAGACGGGTAGCGGGTTCCCGCAAAGTGGCTAAGCAGAAAAAGCGTCCCGTCAAGGAGTTTAAGAGCGGCTTTGTTACCTACGACGCTCGCATCTTTTCGTTCCGTCAAAAAGACTGGACGGTGTCGCTGACCACGGTGGAAGGGAGAGAACGCTTTGAACTGGCCATTGGCAACTACCAGTGTGGGATGCTGGCTGGTTCCAACCCCAAATCTGCCACGCTGGTCAAGCGCAAAGATGGCTCCTACTACATCCAGATTTGCGTAGAGAAAAAGCCACCCAAGCAACAAGATACCGACAAGGTGATCGGGGTGGACTTGGGAAGGACAGATATTGCCCATACGTCAGAGGGTGATAACTGGAATGGACAGCAGTTGAACCGAATCCGAGACCACTACTCCCGACTGAGGGCGGCACTCCAACGCAAAGCCAGTAAGGGCACACGCAGTTCGCGGCGCAGATGCCGTCAACTGTTGCAACGGCTGTCTGGCAAGGAGAGACGCTTTCAGTCGCGTCAGCGTTGCGTAGCAAAAACGTGGGTCAATCATCGCATCTCTAAAGCTATTGTCTCTAGGGCAAAAGCTACCAACAGCGCTATCGCTCTGGAAGACCTGACAGGGATCCGTGAAAGGGTCAATCAACAACCCCGCAGCAAAACCGAAAGGCGCAGGGCCAACAGTTGGGCGTTCTACCAGCTACGCCAGTTTCTGGAATACAAGGCGAGAGTTGCAGGGGTTTCTCTGATTCTTGTGCCGCCCGCCTACACGTCGCAGACCTGCCACAAGTGTTTGCATATCCATCCCGATCCTGCGCAATCCTACCGCAGTGGCAAGTCGTTCAAGTGTGGGCACTGTGGATGGGAAGGAGATGCGGACTTGAATGGTGCAAACGTAATTGCGCTCTTGGGGGCTGTCGTAAACCAGCCTAGAGGTCCGGGCTTGTTTTGTTCTCTGGTAGAGCAGAACAGGCTCAGGGCTACTGAAAGCCCGCTCCGTACCGCTTAGCGGTCGGAGTCGGGTAGTTTACTGCAAGTAGGTGTAGGCCCGCAGATTGTCTTCAAAGTGCTGCTGCAAGGCGCGGGCTTGATCCAGCGTGATCTGCCCTCGCTGCAGGGCGGTCTCGGTGGCGTGGTGGAGGGTCTCCACCAGATCTTCGCTGTTGTACTGCACCCAGCTCAGCACCTCGCCGATGGTGTCCCCCTTGATGACTTGGGAAACGTGGTAGCCGCCGGGGCGGGAGCGAATATGCACCGCGTTGGTATCGCCAAACAGGTTGTGCAGATCCCCTAGGATCTCCTGGTAGGCACCCCCCAGAAACACCCCCAGCAGGTAGGGATGCCCGTCAGGATCATGCAGCGGCAAGACCGAGGTGATCTGCCCGTCTTCGCCAAAGAAGCGGTTGATCTTGCCGTCGCTGTCGCAGGTGAGATCGGCCAGGGTGGCCCATTGGCGTGGCTCCTCATCCAGACGGTGGATGGGCATGATGGGGAATACCTGGTCGATGGCCCAGCTATCCGGCAGGGATTGGAATAGAGAGAAATTGCCGTAGTAGATGCTGGCCAACATTTCGTCCAGATCCAAGAGATCCACCGCCACCGGATGCCCCGCTTGGTGCTGCTCGTAGGCCAAGGTGCAGATCTTGTCGGAGCAGTTCCAGAACAGCCGCTCCACTTCAGCTCGCTCCTGCAAGCTGAGGGATCCCTCAGTGAACTGGCGCAGGGCGGCCTCCTTCAGCTCCTGACAACGGCGATAGTTGACCACCAGAGTATCGGGCTGGATTTGGTAGTAGAGCTGGTTTAGCTTCTGGATCACCTCTGCATCGGAAGTAAGCTGGGTGGGCATGGGGTAGGGGCTGGCAGCGTTGACATCTTGCACGTCAAACACCAGCACCGACTGGTGGGACATCAGGGCGCGTCCGCTTTCGGTCACCAGTACCGGCGGCTGGATCCCGTGGGGTTCCAGGGCGGTCAGCACGGTCTGCACCACGGTGGCGGCGTAGTCCTCCATGCTGTAGCTCTGGGAAAAAGGATTGGGGGACTGGGATCCGTCGTAATCAACCCCCAAGCCACCGCCGATATCCAGGTAGCCCATGGGTGCCCCCAGCTTGGTGAGTTCGATGTAGATTTGGCTGGCTTCCCGCACGGCTCGTCCATGCACGCTCACCATCGAGATCTGGGAGCCGATGTGGTAGTGCAACAGGCGTAGACAATGCAGCTTGCCCGCTTCCCGCAGCCGTTCCACCACTTGCAAAATCTCGGTGGCCGTGAGGCCGAACTTAGCCCGATCCCCAGCCGAGGTGCCCCAGCGCCCGCTCCCTTGGGCCGAGAGTTTGGCCCGCACCCCCAAGATGGGGTCGATGCCCAGTTGGTCGGCAGCCTGCAGCACCAGCTCCAGCTCTTGCAGCCGCTCCAAAACGATGATCGGGGTGCGCCCCAGCCGCTGGGCCAAGAGGGCCGTCTCCATAAAGTCGCGGTCTTTGTAGCCGTTGCAGATCAACAAAGCCCCAGGAGTATCCAGCAGAGCCAGGGCAATCAACAGCTCCGGTTTGGATCCCGCCTCCAGGCCAAAGTGGTAGGCACGACCGTGTTTCACCACTTCTTCTACCAGGTGGCGCTGCTGGTTCACCTTGACGGGATAGACCCCTCGATACACGTTGGGGTAGCCAAAGCGCTGGATGGCCTGCTGAAAGCTCTCGCAAATTTGCCGCATGCGGTCGGCCACGATCTCGGGAAAGCGAATCAAGAGGGGCAACTGCAGGCCCCGCGCCACCAGATCCATCACCAAGTGGTACAGGTCAATGCCCGGTTCCTGCTGCTGTAAGCCCTGTGGGGTCACCTCCACATGACCGGCGGCGTTGATACGGAAGTAGGGATCCCCCCAACCTGAGATGCGATAGAGCTTTTCGCTGTCTCGCAGTGTCCAGGGAGAACGAGTCAAAGTCGGCATAGTAGTCCCCCAGATACCGAGATGTGAACAGCGCAGGATTTCTGCACAGAATCCACAATATATTGCCTTATTCCAGAATATGTCAAGATTTTTCTGGTGCGGGGGGACTCAGGCCCAAAAACCGCTAAGCCTTGCCAGACAAGGCTTTGGCTTGAGGATCTCTGTGCAACTGCCGCAGAACTCAGCTCGCTCAATCTCTTGTTTGCGCTGTTTTTCTTGATTTTCCTCTTGAATTCTCCGTTTTCCGTCTCTCCTTTCTGAGCTTGGGTCGGATCCCGACTTTTGCTGGGAAGCGTAGCGAGGAATACGGGGATGGCGCAGAGGGAAAAGACAGCCACCTGGGGAAAGTGGGCCACGCACGGGATCCCAAGAGCTCTCGCCGGCAACCCTTGACAGGGCCCCGTGGGCAAGACAAGGATCGGGGCGGTGACCTCGGAGAACCTGAACCATGGCTCAACTGCCCCGCTTCCGTCGCCGAGAAGTGTTGCTTTCTTTATTGGCCACCGGCGCTACCTTGAGCGCCTGCCAAAGGGGATCCCGTTCTGACCAACCCAGCGGCAGGGATCCCGTTCCTGCCTCCGGCAGCCAGTCCTCCGACAAAGTTTTGCTGATCAACGGAGCCGGGGCCACCTTTCCGGCTCCTCTTTACTTGCGCTGGTTTTCCGATTACCGCCAGGTGGATCCCAAGGTGGAGATCAACTTCCAACCGGTGGGCAGCGCCGCCGGGATCCGGCAATTTATCGACCAAACGGTGGACTTTGCCGCCAGCGACGTGGCCATGACCGACGCCGAGATCGCCGAGGTGAAGCGGGGTGTGGTCATGATCCCGATGACCGCAGGCAGCATTGCCGTAGGCTACAACCTGCCGGGGATCCCTTCTGGACTCAAGCTGTCTCGACCCGTTTTGGTGAAGATCTTTCGCGGCCAAATCGACCAGTGGCGGGATCCGGAGATCCTGGCCCTGAACCCGGAGCTAACCATTCCCGATCTGCCCATCACCGTCTGCTACCGCTCCGATGGCAGCGGCACCACCGATACCTTTACCCGCCACCTGGCGGCCATCGATCCGGCTTGGGCCTCGGAAGTCGGTGCTGGCATGTCGCTGGAGTGGCCGGTGGGCATTGGGGTGAAAGGCAACGAGGGCATGAGCGCCCAAATGCTTCTCAGCGAAGGGGTGATCGGCTACGTGGAGTCGGTCTATGCCTGCGAGCTGGATCTGTCGGTGGCAGCTCTGGAGAACCGCCGCGGCGAGTTCATTCTCCCCTCCCCGGAAGCCTCGGCCCTGGCCTTGAGCGAAATTGAGCTGCCGGAAAACCTGCGGGCTTTTGTGCCGGATCCCGCTGGCCCTGGAGCGTATCCCATCGTCACCTACACCTGGATCCTGACCTACCGCCGGTACTCGGATCCCGCCATGGCCGCTGCCTTGCAAGCCGTGCTCCGCTGGGCCCTCACCGAAGGGCAATCCCTGGCCAAAACTATGGGTTACCTTCCCCTGGCTGAAACCGTTGTGGCCCGCGGCCTGGAGGCGCTGCAGCTTATCCAGAGCTAGCCTGGCAGCAGTCCCCCAAGAGTTGCCAATAGCTGCCAACCCAGGCCATACCCCAAGCGGCACCGAAAGCAAGGCTGCTGCAGGTACGGAGATCCGTAACCGGTCTGCCCTTCAGCCCCGAGAAATGGGCGGCATTCTCGCCCTGGCCTCGCCAACCAGCTGGTTAGGATCGACCCAGGAAGTGACCAAGCATCTGCCGGATTTTCACAGATTGGCTGCCCAAGCTACTTCACACAGGCTGGCGGCGGTAACCGAAGCAATGTACTCAAGAAGAGGAGAATAAGGAGCCGATGGGAAAAGTTGTAGGAATTGACCTGGGCACAACCAACTCGGTTGTCGCCGTAATGGAAGGGGGTGTCCCCACCGTCATCGCCAATGCTGAGGGTACTCGCACCACACCCTCGGTGGTCGCCTTCACCAAAGATGGAGAGCGCCTGGTGGGCCAAATGGCCCGCCGCCAAGCGGTGCTCAACCCGGAAAACACGTTTTACTCGGTTAAGCGGTTCATCGGTCGTAGGTACGATGAGCTGAATGCCGACTCCAAGCGGGTCTCCTACCAGGTGCGGCGGGACGAGCGGGGCAATGTCAAACTGTACGCACCCCGCCTGAACAAGGAATTTGCGCCGGAAGAGATTTCGGCCATGGTGCTGCGCAAGCTAGCGGATGATGCCAGCCGCTACCTGGGCCAACCGGTCACCCAAGCGGTGATCACGGTTCCTGCTTACTTTAATGACTCGCAGCGGCAGGCCACCAAAGATGCGGGCCGCATTGCCGGTTTGGAAGTGCTGCGCATCATCAACGAGCCGACAGCAGCCTCTTTGGCCTACGGCTTGGACAAGCGCAACAACGAGACCATCCTCGTCTTCGACCTGGGCGGTGGCACTTTCGATGTGTCCATCTTGGAAGTGGGGGATGGTGTTTTCGAGGTGAAATCCACCAGCGGCGATACGCAGTTGGGCGGCGATGACTTCGACAAGAAGATCGTCGATTGGATGGCCGAGCAGTTTAAGCAAATGGAAGGGATCGACCTGCGGCAAGACCGGCAGGCGCTGCAACGGCTAACGGAAGCTGCGGAAAAAGCCAAGATCGAGCTGTCCAGCGTTTCCGAAACCACCATCAACCTGCCCTTCATCACTGCCACTGCCGATGGGCCCAAACACCTGGAGCTGAAGCTCTCCCGCGCTCAATTTGAACACCTCTGTGCCGACCTGCTGGAGCGCTGCAAGGGGCCGGTGGAACAAGCCCTGCGGGATGCCAAGCTCACCAAGGCCGACATCAACGAAGTGGTGCTGGTGGGGGGATCCACCCGCATTCCGGCAGTGCAGCGGCTGGTGAGGGAGCTGCTGGGCAAAGAACCCAACCAAAGTGTCAACCCCGATGAGGTGGTGGCGGTTGGGGCGGCCATCCAAGCGGGTGTGCTGGCGGGCGAAGTCAAAGACGTGCTGCTGCTGGATGTCACCCCCTTGTCCTTGGGGGTGGAAACCCTGGGCGGCGTGGCCACCAAGCTCATCCCGCGCAACACCACCATCCCCACCCGCAAGTCGGAGATCTTCTCCACTGCCGAAGATGGGCAGACCTCTGTGGAAATCCACGTGGTGCAAGGGGAGCGGGAGCTGGCCCGCGACAACAAATCTCTGGGCCGCTTCAAGCTGGACGGGATCCCGCCGGCCCCCCGCGGTGTGCCGCAGATCGAGGTCACCTTCGACATCGACGCCAACGGCATCCTGAAGGTGACGGCCAAAGACAAAGGCAGCGGCAAAGAGCAGAGCATCTCCATCACCGGCGCCTCTACTTTGGATAGCAAAGAGGTGGAGCGCATGATTGCTGAGGCAGAAAAATACGCTGCCGAAGACCGGGCCCGCCGGGAGAAAATTGAGCGCCGCAACAAGGCCGACTCGCTGGCCTACCAAGCCGAGCGGCAGTTGAAGGAGTTGGGCGACAAGATCTCCTCCAGCAAACGCAGCCAAATCGAGACTCTGGTGCGAGAACTGCGGGAGGCCATCCAGCGGGAGGACGACAGCGCCATCCAGAGCAAAGAGCGGGAGCTGCAAGAGGCTCTCTACGCCATGAGCAGCGAGCTGTATCAACAGCCGGGGGCCTCCTCTGGCCCCACTCCCGGCTCAGGGAAAACCTCCGGCGGCAGCGATGATGTGATCGATGCCGACTTCACCGAGAGCAAGTGACTGCTCAGGGATCCCTCCGTGGGCCGCGGGCCCAGGGTGGATCCCGCCCTTACTTGTAGCGCCGATAATGAGGAGGGACGGGATGGGCGATGGCGTCTAGCCCGCCTCCTCATTTTCTTCAGTAGGTCGGAGGGAAGGAGCCCTTGCCAGGGACGCCTAGCCTCGTGGTTTTCTGCCCACTCTCAGCGATTTGCCTGCGGACGCCTCCATGCAAAACTTTAAGGACTACTACAAGATTTTGGGGGTCAGCAAAACGGCCACTGCCGATGAGGTGAAACAAGCCTATCGGCGCCTAGCCCGCAAGTATCACCCAGATGTCAACCCCAACGACAAAGCGGCTGAAGAGAAATTCAAAGACATTAACGAAGCCTACGAAGTTCTCTCGGATCCCAGCAAGCGCAGGCAATACGACCAATTTGGCCAATACTATCAGCAGGGCGGGTTTCGCTCCAGCCGCGATGCCTACACCTACAGCAGCAGCCCCTTCAGCCAAGACTTTGGGGGGAGCGGATTTGGGGGGAGTGGCGTCGATTTCAGCCAATTTGATGATTTTCAAGACTTCATCGATCAACTGCTGGGCCGGGTGCGCAGCCAAACCACAGACCGCAGCAGCGGATTTTCGGGATCCACTGGCAACACCAGTTACGATGCTGAGGCCACCATCCAGATCAGCATTCCAGAAGCTTTTGAGGGGGGCAAGCGTCGCCTGCGGGTGGGCGGGGATCGCGTGCTCGAGGTAAACATCCCGCCGGGAATTACGCCAGGGAAGCGGATTCGCCTGCGCGGCCAAGGCCACCCCAACCCCAACGGCGGTGCCGGTGATCTGTACCTTAAAATTGAGCTGAAAGACCACCCCTTCTATCGCCTAGAGGGATTCGACGTTTACTGCGATCTGCCCATCAGCCCCAGCGAAGCGGTTTTGGGCGCCCAGGTGGAGGTGCCCACCTTGGATGGGGTGGTGAAGCTGCGGATCCCACCTGGCATGCAGCCGGGGCGAAAGTTGCGGCTGGCGGAAAGGGGATTTCCCAAAGGCAACGGAGAACGGGGGGATTTTTACGTGGTGGTGCAGATCCATTTGCCCACCCAGATCTCCGAAGAAGAGCGAGAACTTTACGAAAGGCTGCAGCGGGTTCAATCCTACGATCCCCGCGCCACCCTTAAGCTCTAGCATTGATATTCTCCGATATTCTCCCACGGCCAAAGCCTCAAGATTCTTGACAAGCGCTCCGCGCCGCCTGAAAGCAGGAAGCCGCCCTTCTAGCTTGCTTCCGGTAGCGGTAGGGCGGGGCTGGAGGCCCAGCCTTGGGGTCAAGATGGGGTCCTGCTGGAATCTGGTTGCGTCGGCGGGACGGGAGCTGCATTTGCTTCCAGAGGTTCCTGACGAGAGCATCCCTGGCTCCATTGCAGTTGCCGCAGGATCCCGCGCAACAAGGCCACCTCGGCTACGGTCAGGCCGGCTCGCTGGAACAGGGCGCGAAACTTGAGCATTTTGCGGCGGGCTGTGTGGGGGTGCAGGTAGCCAATTTGCAGCAACAGCGCTTCTAAGTGGTCGAAAAATCCCTCCAGCAGCTCGAAGGGGGCAAGCCTTTGAGGCGAGGGCATAGGAGGAGCAGGGGAAGGGCTCTGGCAGACGAGGGTGTACAGCTCATAGCAACAAATGGCCACGGCTTGGGCCAAGTTTAAAGAGGGATAGGTCGCATCGGTGGGGATCTGGATCTGGCGATGGCAAAGGGCCAGCTCCTCGTTGCTCAAGCCGCGATCTTCGGGGCCAAACACGAGGGCGGCAGGGCCGGCGGCCAGCAGAGCGGGAAAGGCTTGGCGGGGGGACTGAATTTGCCATTCGGGTGGGTAGGTTTGGCTGCGCCCCGTTGTCCCGAAAACCTGCACACACCCTTGCAGGGCTTCGGGCAAAGTTTGCACCTTCCGGGCTTGATGGAGCAGGTCTGCCCCATGCACGGCTGTGGTGATCGCTTCCATATCGAGGGGATCGCATTGGGGATCCACCAGCACCCACTGCCTGAAGCCCATGTTTTTCATCACGCGGGCAATGGCGCCGAGGTTGCGCGGCCCAGCCGGCTGCACCAATACAAGCCGTACCTGCGCCAGTTGTTCAGGGCCAGAGTGGGGTAATATCGGCATCAGGTTGGGATCCCCCAGAGTGCCTAGAGTAGAGAAGAGGAGCTTGATTTTGTCATAGATTGCATCCATGGGATCCGCATACCGTTGTTGGCTGAGCTTGATTTGTCTGGTGTTGGTGGGATGCTGCTGGGGATCCCCGGCGCTGGCTGCCCCTTCATCGCTGGCAGGGCCGGCTCAGGTATCGCCCCAGCTCGTTCGCGATAGCGACTCAGAGCGGTTTTCTCTGGCCGAGGCGCGGCAGCGGCTGGAAGCCATTGCCGAGGTCATGCGCTCGATTCGCCTGTGCAATCGGCCCAACTGCCGCTACCGAGATATCGCTGTGGACGTGTGGCCTGTGGACATATCCATCCCCAATGGTGGTGCCGAGCCGTTCTACGAGGGCAGCATCGACGCCATTATCGACCGTCCTTCCGGCAGCTTGGATAAAGCCCACTACCGGCTGCAGTTTCGCCAGGGGCGCTGGCAGTTGCTGGGGGGCGAAGAGGTGTCCGATGTCTCTTCCTTTTTCTTTGAGGGAGATACCTACGAGGTGTTCAGCGCCTACGGCACCCGCAGCCACAAAGCCAAGTTGGCAGATGCCAGCAGCAACCTGCGCGTGGGCTATCGGGAGCTGTATTACCGCGTTTTCGACCAGGGCCAAGAGCGTTTGCACTAGCGCTGCGGAGCACGATGAGAGGCCGGCAACACACCTTAGCCAGCTCTATTGCCCTAGAAGGCGTTGGCCTGCACACCGGCCTGCCAATTGGCTGCAGTCTGCATCCAGCTCCTGCCGGCAGCGGTCGGGTGTTTGTGCGGGTGGATCAACCGGGATCCCCTGAGATCCCGGCTCGGTTGGGATCCCTGGCCCCTGCCCATCTCTGCACCCTGTTGCAGCAGGGATCCCCCTCTGTTCAAGTGCAGACGGTGGAACACCTGCTGGCCGCCCTTTACATCCTGGGCATTGACAACTGCCGCATCGAGGTGGAGGGGCCGGAGCTGCCGATTCTGGATGGCTCTGCCCTGCCCTTTGTAGAGGCCATTGCCCAGGCCGGGATCCAGGCCCAAGATCAGCCAGCCCTGCTGGGGGTGATCCAAGAACCGGTCACTGTCTGGGCGGGGGAAGCCTTTGTCAGCGCCCTCCCCCATCCTACAGCCCGCTTTACCTATGGCATCGATTTTGCCGATTGCCCGATTGGAGAACAGTGGCTGAGCTGGAGGGAGAACAGGCCGGATTTTGTCCAGTCCATTGCGCCGGCCCGCACCTTCGCCCGCCAGCAGGATGTGGAGCTGGCCCGGGAACGGGGGCTAATCCAGGGGGGCAGCCTGGAAAATGCCATTGTCTGTAGCCAAACCGAGTGGTTGGGGCCATTGCGCTACCCAGATGAGCCGGTGCGCCATAAGCTGATAGATTTACTAGGAGATCTCAGCCTCCTGGGCTGCCGACTGCAGGGGCACATTGTGGCCTACAAGGCGGGCCATGCCCTGCACCACCGTTTGGCCGAGCAGTTGCTCAAGAGTGGATCCCTGCTGATCCATGAAGAGTGAGGGGGAGCAAGGGATCCGGTTGCGCAGCCACAACCCTGCCATCCTCAGTTGCGAGAGCGGTGCGGAGCACTTGTCTTCAAGGGGATCCCCAGGGTGGGATCCGCTTCATTCCCCTCCTTTCCGCAGCTCCCTGGGTGCTCTTTTGGCTGAGTTCTGGCCTGCCGTCCTCCCCGTCCGGGATTTGGTTTTGTCCTCTGCCTCTGTGGGTTCACCATGTCCTCTGATGTCTCTCCTCCTCCCCTTCTCTCGGCTGAAGCAGCCGCTCAATTGGCAACCGCTCCCCCCGTCTTCACAACGGAGCAGATTTTGGAGATCTTGCCCCATCGCTATCCTTTCTTGCTGGTGGATCGGGTTGTGGAGTATCAACCGGGGCAACGGGCGGTGGGCCTGAAAAACGTCACCTTCAACGAGCCTTTTTTTCAAGGGCATTTCCCCAACCGACCCATCATGCCCGGCGTCCTAATCGTCGAGGCCATGGCCCAGATAGGGGGGATCGTGTTGACCAAGTTGCCGGACGTGGCCGGGCGCTTGGCCCTGTTTGCCGGGATCGATGGTGTTCGCTTTCGCCGCCCGGTGCTGCCGGGGGATCAACTGCTGCTCTCTGCCGACTTGCTCACCATTCGCCAGAGGCGCATTGGCAAGATGTTCTGCCGCGCTCAGGTGGGAGGGCAACTGGTGACCGAGGGGGAACTGATGTTTTCCCTGGTGGATTGAGGGACAAACAGCGGCCATCCGAGAGGCGCTCTGCTGTGGGTCTTCTCACCAATTGAGATAAAGTGTTGGCATAGGGAGATGGCTCGGGGACTGCTTGCGCCTTTCTGTCGGGATACGGTAGACATATTGCTGCGTTGGGGTGGCAGCCTATTGGTCACGATGGCGGAGCGTAGCTCTAAGGTTGATCTCCCCCGGAGTCAAGCCTTGGTGATCCTTCGCGGGGTTGGGAGCGTAACCACAGTTGCTGGCTAGGTTGGAAATGAGTTCGTTCGCTTCAGCGGGATCCACTCCCAACATCTCTGCAAGTGCGCCGCACCGCTCACGGGAGCGGATTCATCCCACTGCGGTGATCCATCCGAAAGCTGAGCTGCACGAAACGGTGCAGGTTGGCCCCTATGCGGTGATCGGCGAGCATGTTCGCATTGCTGCCCATACGGTGGTGGGGGCCCATGTGGTGATCGATGGCTGGACGGAAATCGGCGAGGGCAACCACATTTTTCCGGGAGCAGTTGTGGGCACCGAGCCTCAGGATCTGAAGTACAGCGGCGCCCCCTCTCAAGTGGTAATCGGCAGAGGCAATCGCATCCGCGAGTTCGTCACCATCAACCGGGCTACCAATGAAGGGGAAGCCACCCTGATTGGAGATTACAACCTGCTGATGGCCTACACCCATGTCGCCCACAACTGCGTCATCGAAAATCAGGTGGTGATTACCAATGCTGTTTCCTTGGCCGGCCATATCCACATCGAGTCTCAAGCCCGCATTGGCGGCATGGTCGGGATCCACCAGTTCACCCGCATCGGGCGCTTGGCCATGGTGGGGGCGATGAGCCGGGTTGACCGCGACGTTCCCCCCTACATGTTGGTGGAAGGACATCCGGCTCGCATCCGCGGTCTGAACTTGGTGGGGCTGCGGCGAGCCCAAGGGATGGAGGGATCCCTGCCCTTGCTGCGGCAGGTCTACCGATTTTTGTACCGCTCAGGGTTGCCTTTGGAAAAAGCGCTGCAAACACTGCGCAGCAGCCTGTGTGTCGTTTGTAACAGCGGTGCGGAGGGAGAGCGCCATGTCCTTTCCCTACAGGGGAAAGAGTGGGTGGACGAGACGGGATCCCTGCAACATCTGCTGCAATTTTTGGAAGACTCCCTCTCCCAGCCCCAACGACGTGGCCCTCTGCCGGCCCTGCGCGGGAGGGGGGAAGATCCGCCGGTGCAGAGCACTTCAGAGCTGGATGATTGAGAACTGCGGTCGGGAGTGTAGCTCTGGTGAGCCACCTGTTCATCTGCACGGGCGAGGTCTCAGGGGATCTGCAGGCCGGCCATCTGATTGAAGAATTGCTGCGCCAGCGCCCTCAGCTGCGCATCACAGCGGTCGGGGGAGAGCGCATGGCTGCTGCCGGGGCCCGTTTATTGCACCGCACTACCGAGATCAGCTCCGTTGGCATTTTAGAGGCTCTTCCCTTTATCGGCCCCGCCCTCTGGACGGAGTGGAAGATTCGCCGCTTTTTAGCCCAAGACCCGCCAGATGTGGCCGTGCTGGTGGACTACATCGGCGTCAACAGCCGCATTGCCCGTCTGCTGCAACGGCGGCAGATCCCTGCCGTCTATTACATTGCTCCCCAAGAGTGGGTGTGGTCGCAGGATGCCCGCCTCACCTACCAACTGGCCCAGCAGATGCGGCTGATGTTGGCGATTTTCCCTGAGGAAGCCCGCTACTACGCGGCGGCAGGAGCCCATGTCCAGTATGTGGGCCATCCCCTGTTGGATATTTTGGCCGCTGTGCCCAGCCGTGCTGCCGCCAGAGCCCAGTTGGGGATCCCTGCCGAGGCTACGGTGGTGGTGGTGGTGCCGGCTTCGCGGCGGCAAGAGCTGCGCTCGGTTCTGCCTGTCCTGCTCAAGGCGGCCCAGTTGCTGCAAGCTCACCTGCCTCAGGCACAGTTTTGGGTGCCCCTGGCCTCGCCCCGTTTTGCTGCCCCGATTGCGCGGGCTGCCCGCCGCCTTGGGCTCAACCTCACCCTTTTGGATCCCCAAGCTCTGCCCTTCTTCTCCCCCCACAAAGCTCATCACCTCGCCTTGGCAGCGGCTGATTTGGTGTTGGCCAAGTCGGGCACGGTGAACTTGGAGACGGCCATCTTGGGGATCCCCCAGGTGGTGATCTATCGCCTCAACCCCCTCACCTTCTGGATCGCCCGCCATTGGCTGAGGGTGTCGGTGCCCTTCATGTCTCCGCCCAACCTCGTGCAGATGCGCCCCATTGTGCCGGAGTTGCTGCAGGAGCAGGCCCAGCCAGAGAAGATTGCCCAACTGGCGCTGGAGTTGCTAACTCGGCCCGAACGCAAAGCCCAACTGCAAGCCGACTACGCCGCGATGCGGGCAGCCCTAGGAGAACCCGGCGTTCTGGCTCGCGCTGCCAAGGCCATCCTAGAGGTGTTGGATGGCGAAGCTGGATCGAAGCAGGATCCCTTCCGCCGCTAACTCCGGCGACCCAGCACCTGGGGCACGGCCCGTCCTCCCGCCAAGGCCGCTGTCGAATCCGCCTCTTCCAGATACTCAGCATCTTGGTTGACCCGCCACCCATCGTAGCGCCGTTCCCCCGCCACAATGTTGCGAGCGGCCAAAAGGCCCGTCATCATGGCGTGATCCTGGTTATTGTAGCGGTGCATGCCGTTGCGGCCTGCCACCTGCAAATTGGGCAGTGCTTCTTCCAAAAAGGTTCGAATGGTCTGGATGTGAGCTTGATAGCCGTGATTGTAAACCGGGTAGGCTTTCGGGGCGCGAATGACTGTGCCGCCCAAAACCTTTGCCTTCCCCAGCAGGCCCAACCGCTGCAATTCCAGCGTTGCCAAGGCCATCAAATCCCCATCGGTTTGTCCCCAAAAGGGATCCGTCGCTGAGCAAAAATACTCCAAACCCAAGCAGGTGACCGAGGGATCCGGAACCATGTCCGCGCTCCAATTCTTGAAGTTTTGGATACGCCCCACCCGCACCGAGGGATCGTGAATGTAGATCCAGTGATCTGGAAATAGGTTGGGCTCATCCACCAGCAAAGCCACCGTCAAAAAATCCCGATACCGCAGTTGTTCGGCAGCCTCTCGCACCGGCTCCGGTGCTGCAGGTACCAAAGCCCGCACCAGAGAGCGCAGCGGCATGGTGGAAATGAACTGCTCGCCGGTCACCCAAAAGGTCTCTCCCCCTTGAGAACGGGCTTGTACAGCTTGAACTCCGGCCCGGTTCCAGTGGATTGCCGTAACCTTGCGATCCAGTTGTACCGGCTGCCCGGCTTCTGCCAGCAAGGTTTGAACGCGCTCCCACATCTGGCCTGGCCCTAGGCGAGGATAGCGAAAGCGATCGATCAGGGTTTTGATCACCCCCTCTCGGTTGGGGAAAAAGGTTTTACGGATCAAAGAAGCCATCGACAGACCCTTGATCCGCTGGGCTGCCCAGTCGGCGCTGATCTCGTGACAAGGGATCCCCCACACTTTCTCGGTGTAGGTCTTAAAAAAAGTGCGATACAGCCGTTCCCCAAATTGGTTAATGACCCAATCTTCAAAAGATACAGGATTGGGCCTGGGAAAGAGGCGCGCCTTTAGGTAACTGAGCAGACAGAGGGTGGTAAACCCTGGCCCCAGTTTGGCAAAAACATCCGTAGGTCGAATTGGATAATCAAAGAAAACACCTCGGTAAAAAATGTGGGAAAGCCGACGGCAAACCTGCATTTCCGAGCCCAAAATCTCCGTCCACAGGGCCTCAATTTCCGCCGACTTGGAGAAAAAGCGGTGCCCACCGATATCAAAGCGATAGCCTTGGTAGGTTACAGTGCGGGATAGCCCCCCTACCTGCACCGGATCCGCTTCCAAAACCGTTACCGGGTAGCCCTGCTTGTTCAGCTCGTAGGCGGCACTCAATCCAGCTGGCCCCGCCCCGATCACCACTGTGGACTGCACTCTGGATAGCTGCCTTGAGGTACAATCTGGTAGTATAGCAAAGGGATTGCAGTTTGACGGCGTTGGCTGTCTTTTGTGGTGTGTTCTGATTCACCCAGTTCAACGCCTGCACAAAGGCATCTATTGTCGCATCCAATTTTGCAGCTTGCGACTGGGACACCTTGAGTTTGCAAGCTACAGTCAGGACTTGGGTCATGCGCCGATTGTACTTCATCAAGGAAGGCCGCATTCCTTCCGGCACTGACCCTGGATAGCGGTGAGTGGGTAGTGACTAGCCACTAGTCACTAGCCACTAATAGAGTGCGGGGCTCCTGCGGGTTCTAGCTGAAAACAACACGTCCCGGTTGGCTGGCCACCAATCAGGATCTGATCTTGGCCCTGGCCGATCACCTCTCCATCGCCATTCGGCAGGCGGAATTGCTCCAACAGGTTCAGGAGCTGAACCGCACCCTGGAAGAAAAGGTACAGGCCCGCACCGCCCAACTGGATCGCCAAGTACAGGAATTGCAGCGGCTGGATCGCCTGAAAAATGACTTCCTTAGCACGGTGTCCCACGAGCTGCGCACCCCTCTTTCCAACATGAAAATGGCCATCCACCTGCTCAGCTCCGTCCTGCTGCCTGCCCAGGGCGCTCCCAGATCCCCGGATCCGGCCAAAATCTCTCAGTACTTGAAGGTGTTGGACAACGAATGTGAGCGGGAGATCAGACTGGTCGAGGATCTGCTGGAACTGCAGCAGTTAGAGGTGCTCAAGGGACTCCGTCCCGCTAACGCGAACGGTTCACAGCAGCCCTGCTGGTTGGAGCTGAAAGAGTGGTTGCCCCAGATCGCAGAGCCCTTTGCTCAGGAGGCCCATAGCCGCCATCAGCGCTTCAGCCTTGGGATCCCTCCAGGACTGTCTGCCATTTTTACCCTGCCGGGAGTGCTAAAGTCGGTGCTGGCGGAATTGCTGAAAAATGCATGTAAATTCACCCCTGCTGGGCACCTGATCAGCCTTCAGGCCACCTGCCATTCCGACCACCTGGACATCCAAGTCCTCAACACCGGCGTAACCATTCCCCTGGAAGAGCAAAAGCGGGTATTTGAGAAGTTCTATCGGGTGCCCAGCGCGGATCCCTGGCGGCAAGGGGGGACAGGGTTGGGGTTGGCCCTTGTGCGGCAGCGGGTAAGCCTGTTGCAAGGAAGCATTCACCTCAACAGCGAGGCCAACCACACCTGCTTTACCTTGCGGCTGCCTCGGGTTCTCCCTGCCTTTGGCCAAGGCAAGCCAGCTCAGCCTAGGGTGTAGGCGTCGGGGTGGCCGGCTTTGGAGAGTTGGAAGCTTCCCCTTCCTGCAAAACTTCTTGCAAGCGGGCCCGAACCCGCTGGTTGAGAACAGGATTTTCGTTCGCCAAGGTCATCAATTCGCGGTATTGAAGCACTGTCAGCCCTTGCTCCTCGACAATGCGGCTGGCTTGGGTTTCTGTGCGCTGCATAATTTGCTCGTACTCCTCCTCGTTCTGGGTTTCCCGCAGTTGGGCGCTCGCTTCCCGGATCAGGGGATCCAACTCCAACAGAATCCGCACCAACTGTTCCACCTGGGCATCGGTGACTTGCTCTGGGGTCAGGGCTGGAGATGCCAGAGGGCTAGGAGTTGCTGTGGCCGGAGCCTCCCCCGAAGTTGGAGAAGCGGTGGCAGCAGGGCTAGGCGACGGGGTTGCTCCCTGTGCCCAAGCCGGCAGGGATCCCAAGCTGAGTCCCAGACCCATCAGCAACGCGAATTTCATCATGCCCAAAACTCCCCAAACCCAGACAAGATAGACCTAAGCCCTTGAGGTGCAGCCAAACCTGAAGCCAGACTAGCAAGATGCCTGAATTCCGTCTAATCGGTTCAACGCAGTCCTGAATGCCCATCAAGCTCATCCCAGCTTGTCGGCACCTGAGGCGGGATCCATCCAATCCCTACGGTACCAGAACTCCTCACTCCAGGGCTCCCAGGATGAACTCGCGAAAGGGCTGTGTGGACATGCTGGGGATCTCTTGTAGAAACAAGAAGTTGGTTGTAGACTTAGCTGATACACTTATAGTGCACTGTTCGAGGGTAGCCTGGCACTGGAGTGCCCTTCTTTCTCGGCAGTTAAGCAGCTTCAGACTTGCAATTGACTCAGCACCTCAACCCAAGGAGGAGCCTCTTAAATCTGAGTTTAGGTATATGTTCTGTTGAGTATCGTTTCTGTTAATGTTAAACTTGAGGGCAAACTTGATGAGGATATCCTACGTCGGCACCTGACTTTCTTTGTAGGCGTCAGAGCCACTGGATTCCCATCAATGTCAACGGTCAACCTAGCATCAGTATAAACGGTCAACATAAAGGGTCAACCTAGCGAGCGCCCAGTCGCCGGCCCTTTTTATAGGCGGTCCTTGCGGGGTTTCTGATTGGATTTTTTAGGGCGCGCCCATAGCTAGCCTTTCGTGGGCGTTGGGGGTAGTTTCTGTTTTTATCGCCTTTGTAAAAGATGATAACAAAAATGGGTAAAAGTTATTGCTTTTCTTAAGCAGCGCTGATATATTCTTTGCGGTTGCGGTTGTTCGGTCATCCTTCTACAGGAGGCTTACATTGGTTAGGAGAAGAAAGCGTAAGAGTCGCCGTCGTCTGGAAGGGCGCAAGATTTTAGATCACATTCCTCAATTTAATTTGGACAGTGGTGAAGAGAAGTCTGTAACCGCTGCTCGAAAGTATATTCAGGAAAAGTCTATTCAGCCCCCCGCGCTGATTTTGGTGCGGCGAAATGAGCATACCGTTGATCGGTTTTTTTGGGCGGAGAAGGGGTTGTTCGGCGCGCAATATGTCGAGGAGAACCACTTCCTTTTTCCCAGCCTTCGAGCTTTGTTAGCAGAGGTTGCGGCTGAAAAGCCAGAGAAAAAATCCTCGAAGACCCTTGCAACTGCCGCTCGCTAGCTTCTGGCCAGCTTTTCCTACAGCAGGAGCCCAGGAAACAGCCCCCCTACCCTGGGGGGTTTGTTGCAGCCGCTCTCAGAAGATCGAAAGAACTGACCCTGTGTACGGGATCCCTCCCCACGGGTTGAGCTTCTGATACCTCACTCCCCATGCTGGATCTGCTGGCGGCAGCGAGGGAGCCACGCGCTACCCTACAAGGGATCCCGTCGGGAGATGCCGGATGAGCCGACTGCCTCAAACCACTGCCCATATCCAAATTACCCGCCGCTCTTGGCAAGAGGGTGCCATTGAGGGGGAAGTCAATGCCAATGGTTGGGTTTGGCGCTTTTGCTGGCGCTTTCGGGCCGGGGAACTCAGAGTGGAGCCTTCTGTGGGGCGAGCTTTGATTTGCGAGCCCTTGAGCCGCTTTCTGGAAAAATCCGACTATCTGCTGGAACCGGGCAGCAACTACTCGTTTGTGATTCGCAGCAGCTTGTGAACTCTCAATCTGAGCAGATCTGAGCAGAGCTTTTGCCCAGCACCAAAGACCGGGGCTGAGCAATGGAAGGCACCTGCTACGGTGACCCAGAAACCAGGTCTCAAGCCCCGTGGGCGAAGAGTGCCTCCCCTCTCACTCCTGTTGCGCCCAAGCTGTTCGCACTTGAAAGAATCCTCGCCCTCTAGGCAGGGGGGTAGTCAATAAAGCTGCAGCAGCCTTTGGTCTTCGGCGGGGGAGGAGGCACATCCAGAGCTGGGTTGCACTCAAAGAAGCCCAGGGGCTTGAGCATAAAGCCGATGTAGCTAACCGGCATCACTGGCCAGTCCTCGGTGCGGGGGAAGTGATTGCAGCCAAAGCTATACCAGAGCACCAGGCGGGTGTTTTCCAGGGAGCGGTTCGCTTGCGTCCATTTCACCAGCCCTTCGCCACCGGGGTGTTGGTTGGGGTAGTCCCCTGCTGGGAACTTCTCGCCGGGATGGTAGGGCGTGGCCCAGAGGTGGTGGGCCAGATAGCCCGCCCGTCGGTACAGCCAAGAGTCGGGGTGGGCCAAAAGCTGGACGTTTTCCCCCGGCATCAGTTTGTAGGCCACCGGCTGTCCCAGGCGGTTGTGGCGATTGGGGTTGACAATCTTCCAATAGCGGCCCCGCAAGGGATCCACCGTTTGCTTAGCCTCCTGCTCGGTTTTGAGCAGGGTGGAGCGGGCGCGAAAGGCGTTGCCGTGAGGGTTATCCGGCCCCAGAGGCAGAGGTTCTGCATGCACTTCATAGAGGGAGTTGCACGGCCCATCCACCGCCATATCGAGGCGGACAGTGAAAAAGTGCTGGTGGTTGAGGCCAGACAATTGGGGTGCCACCAAGACGCCAAACTCCGGCTCTTCCCCCGGCAACGTGGCGCAAGTGTTGATGATGCCGGTGAGCTTGGCTTCAAACTCCAGCGTGCCATCCTGGTAGAAGTACCAGAAAAAGCCGTAGTCGTAGTTGCCAATGGTGGTGAAAAAGGAAAGCACCAACCGCCGCGAGCGCCGCACCTGCGCCCGTTCCGTGCGCCAGTCGGTGTGCTTCCAGAGCACCCCAAAATCCTCCTCGTGCATGCAGACGGCATTTTTCAAAAGCATGGGCTCACCGCTGTTAGTGGGCAGCCAGGCATCGAAGTAGTAGATTTCCCCCAGACAGTCGCAGCCCAGCTGCAGGGAGTTGGCCTGCATCCCGATGCCGTATTCCCCCACATCGAAGGCATTTTTGCGGAAGTGGGGATCCCGCGGATCCCCGTAGGGCACCACCATCTCGGCTACCGAGGCGCGGTAGAGAATGGGGCGAAGGCGGCCTTGATCCTCGTAGCTCACCTGGTGGAGGACGAGCCCCTCTCGCGGGTTAAAGCTGATGCGCAGATCCCACTTCTGCCAGCGGATGTGGTGCCCCTCCACCTGGAAGCTCACCCCTTGGGGCTGAGTGATTTCTAGTGGCTTCAAGTCTTGGCGAAAATCTTTGAAAAACAGCTCGTCGAAGTTACCGGACTCCGGCGGCAAGGGCCACAGACCCCGATCCTCCACCTTGACAACTTGCATGCGGTTGAGGTCAATCCAGGGGTAGAGCCCCTCGATGGGGCGGGCATAGCCGTTGTCGCAAGGGGAAGTACGTAGGAAACAAAAGCCTCGCACCAGCCGCCGCCCTTCTTCTTCCGGGATCCCGAAGTAGCCCACCGTCCAGTAGTCCACCATCACCAAATCCACATCGGCAATCCCCCGCCGCTGCAGAGCCGCCAAAAATTGGGGATCCTCCTTGAGCAGGCGGTCGCAGGCGTACACCTCATCGTCGAGCAGAGGGGGCTGCACGCCCGGAACGAGCTGCCAAGAGCGCACCTGCTGTGTTGACAGAGAGACCACCGCTTCGTAGGTGTTGCCAGCGGCGGGATCCAAAAGCACCACAAAAGCCTGCCGATCCCACGGCTGCCCCGGCTGCCAAGTTTCCATCCAAGGCCGATCCGGCTCGTGTAGCTGGATGGTTACAAAGCGCCCCTGAGAACTGAGGGGCCGTTGCCGGCGCAGGATCTGCACCACTTGCCGCATCTCCTCAGCACTGAGGGGATCCAAGGGGTGGCCTTGGGGCAATGAAGCCTGGCCAAGCAAAGCAGATTCACTCGACTGGCTATGTCGATCCAAACTGGGAGAAACTTTACAAACCACAGCAATAACCTTGAATTCTTCGGTTGGAAAATGATTGAGTTGAGCTAGGAAAAAATAGGGAGAAGTCTGCTGAGAAAGGTCAAAGGGATCCCTTCGCTCGCCATGCCGCGGGCCAGCCCATCAACCCAACTCAGAGAATCCAGAAAACCTAACAGCAGGCTAAACAGACTATCCTGTTGCCATCGCCAACATCGGGCAACTTTGCAAGATATACCCGGGGAAAGGAAAACTTAAGCCAAAGCCCAAGGAAGTGAAGACAACCTCGGCTCTGCCCATTGTCCAGATCTGGAAATCTTCCTACTTCCCTGCCCGCTAACCAAACGAAGAGGGCAGCGGCACTTTGAGAAGCCGCGCCAGGGCGAACAGGAAACCGTCAACCCATCGGGAAAATCTGAATACAGGTCTTACTACAGATAAACCCAAACTCGAGAGCAGGAGAAGTTTTCTGTGATTAAACGTCAGGCTTAACGTTGCACAGGAAAGCATAAAAAAGAGAAAACGCTTCACGCAGGCTAAGGGCAGGATCACACCGAGAAAGCTCAACGCAACGTCAACTCTCGCAAGAGTGCAAAGACATCTCGAAGCCTGCCCTGACCCTACCTGCCAGGGGGATCCCACCACTTGGGATCCGAAATGCAACCGACCATCACTATAGCAGAGGCACCCCCCTTTCCCACAAGCCCGGCCCAGAGTTCCCCGGTCGCATCAGCAGGGTGTGACCCTAGGCCTTCTCCCCGTGAAGTTGAAGTCCAGCTCAAGTTGAAGGTTTGGTGTCGGAGAACACATATCTAAGAGTTACCCTGAAGCCATGCTTAAGGTTAGGAATTTCTAGCAATTCGAATAGTAGGATCCCTCACGTCTCCTGAAAATCGTCCACAATAAGGCAGGGCTTGCGGCAAATTAACCGTCTGGTGAGGGAGATGGCTTCAACTCGATACCGCCTGGTGCCGGTGCGGCCAGGAGACGGCAGCTTTTATCCAGAGCATCTCTATTTGGCCTTAGAAGCCACCCAACTGGGCTATTGGCAACTGGATTTGCGCACCTGGGAGTTGAGTGCCTCTCCCCAATGCAAGGCCAAATACGGGCTGGATCCCGGCCAAGATCTCACCTTAGAAGTGTTTTTGCAGCACGTTCACCCGGAAGATCGCCAAAGGGTGAAAGAAGCTTTGCAGACGGCTGGGCCCAGGGCGGTAGAGGGGGATCCCAACTTTTCGGTGGAATATCGGGTTTACCAGGCCGACGGCCAGATGCGCTGGCAGCTTTCCCAGGGGATTGTGCTCTTGGGGCCGAAAGGGGATCCCGGCCAGGTTGTCGGGGTGACCCTGGATATCAGCGAGCGCAAGCAACTAGAGATCACCTTGGCCGAGCGAGAGCGCCACTATCGCCAGCTCCTGGAAGCCCTGCCCGACATGCTGCTTCGTCTGGATCGCCAGGGCCGATGTCTGGAGTTCAAGCCGCCCAGCCATTTTTCTGTCCCCCATCCCCCTGCCTACTATTTGGGCAAAACCCTTGAAGAGCTGTTTCCTGATACCGGTTGCACCGGTGGGGCGGAACCCATAGCCCAAGCCATTCGCGAGCATCTGGAGCTGGCCTTGGCAACCCGGCAAGCTCAAGAGATCGAATACCCCTGCCCAGAGGGATCCCCTCAGCCCCAATATCGGCAGGCTCGCATCGTCCCCTATGGGGAAGATCAAGTGCTGATGATCATTAGAAACATCACCCCTCGTAAGCAAGCCGAGCTGAAGCTGCAGCGGCAATTGCAGCGAGAAAGGCTGTTCAGCCAGCTCATTCAGGCCATCAACACCTCTCTGGACTTACCCACCCTATTTGATGTGGCGGTGCGGGAAGTGGGGGCAGTGTTGCAGGCAGCACGAGTTACCCTTTATCAGTACCTGCCCGCTGAGGCCGTGTGGTTGGGCATTGCCAGCCATAGCCGATTTCCTAATTTGCCCAACAATCTGAACCTGCGACTGCCGGATAGCAGGGATTTTATGGTTTTCGATCATTTGAAACGGCTGCAAATTTTTCATGTCCAGGATCCGGAGCAGATTGCCGATCCCTTTGCCATTTATGAGAAGCGAGAATACCAACTGGGCCCTTGGCTGGTGATCCCGGTGGCTTGTCAGGAACAAATGTGGGGCGGGCTATCGCTGCGGCGCCTGACTTCAGATCCGGATTGGCAAACCGATGAGATCGAGTTGGCCAAGGCCATTGGGGATCACCTGGCGGTGGCCATTCAGCAGGCAGAGCTTTATCAAAAGCTGCAACAGACAAATGCTGAATTGGATTACCAAGTGCGGGTGTGCAATGCAGAGCTCGAACAAGCTTACAACGACGAAGCGCTACTCCAGCTCATCACCGAAGAAATTCGCTCCACTTTGGACGAACAAAAAATCTTGGAAACGGTAGCCCGAGAACTGGCCCTCAGCTTGAACCTATCCAATTGCACCATTGCCCTCCATGGCCCAGAGCGGCAGGTCAGCGTTTTGGCGGTGGACTATTTGGCCGGAGAAGGGATCCGGCGCTTTCCCCTGGAGATCCCGTTTGCAGATTTTGCCGATGTGCTTCGTCAGCTCCAGCGCGGACAGCTTTGCCACTTCAGCAATCTCCATCACCCCTGCTGGCCCAACCATGACCGCTGTACCCTGATCGTCGCCCCCATCTGTGAAAAAAGGGATCTGGCAGGGCAAGACGAGGAACTGCTTGTTTTGGGGAATATTTGTGGATCCCGTCCGCCAGAGCAGATATTTACCGAGCGGGAACAACGGCTTATCCAACGGGTAGCCGGCCAATGTGCCATCGCCATTCGCCAAGCACGTCTTTATCAAACGATCCAGCGTCAGGTGCAACAGTTGCAGGAGCTCAACCAACTCAAAGATGAGTTTCTGCACATGGTCTCCCACGAAATGCGCACACCTCTCACCAACATGAAGCTGGCCATTGGGTTTTTATCCAAAGCCAACCTAACCGAGCGGGAAAGGCGCTACTTGCAGATTTTGGAGATGGAGACCAACCGCGAGCTGGAGTTGATCAACGACTTATTGGAATTGCAAGCCATCGAGTCCGGAAACAAAGCCCTCAGACTTACCTGTTTATCTCCCCAGGAGTGGATCCCCAATCTTGCCGAGCCCTTCCGGCTGCGGGCTGCGCAGCAAGGCCAACAGTTCCAGGTGGAATGGGATCCCGACCTTTGGCCCCTCTGCACGGATGAGAGCCTCTTGTCGCGGGTGGTCAGCGAGCTTTTAAACAATGCGTGTAAGTACACCCCCACTGGGGAAAGCATCTATTTGAGTGTGAGCCAGGCTAACTCCAATGGCCGTCCCGGCTGGCTGATCACGGTGCGCAATACAGGGGTGGAAATTCCTGCAGAAGCGTTGCCCCGCCTTTTTGAAAAGTTCTATCGCCTCCCCCAGTTGGATTGCCGCAACGCCGGGGGAACGGGCTTGGGTCTATCGCTGGTTCAAAAGGCAGTGGAGCTGATGGGCGGATCCCTGCGGGTGGAAAGCCACTCTCGGCAGGTGATGGTTCAGATGTGGTGCCCCCATCAGGGCAGCTTGTCGGAAACCCCAAGCAAGGCTTAGAGGGCAAGGCCAGCGCCTTGCGCAGGACTCGAACCTGCAACCATCGACTTAGAAGGTCGGTGCTCTATCCTTTGAGCTAGCAAGGCCGAAGAAAAGGGTGCAGAGCCATTATATCCCCGACCCAGTTCCCATTCTCTGACCCCGACCAACCTGCCTCTGACCTTGAGTTCTGCATTGTTGCTTGGGCAAATTGCGCGGTTTGCCTTGGGGAGCCAGGGCGGGATCCCTTCACCATGGGAATGTTGGTTTTCGCTCAGGATATGAACGTCAAAGAGATCGTCTGCCAAGCTCTTGGAACGGGACGTCTGGGCGTCTCTCAGGAAACTTGACTGTACGGATAAGGAAGACTTGCAGACGGCAGATGCTTTGAGCAGATGCTTTGATCAGTGCCTTTTTGGATGGCGCTGTGCAGCGGGAGAGCCACAACTGGGCTCCCTGTGCATCGATCCCTTAAAATGGGCGAGCCGAAAGCAGAAAAGTACTCGTTTGAGTTCGAGGATCCCATGCAACCGAGCTATTGCGTCGGAGATAAGTCCAAAATGGGTGTTGAGGTGTCGAAAATTGGGATCCCCATGCCCTTGCTCCCTGATCCTGGCTCAGTTGGGCGAAAGAAAGCTTCTTCCGGCACTCAATCCCTGTCTCCGGCAGCCAAGCGCCTGTTGCGCCTCTACCACGGCGGTAGCTTCATCTTTCTGGGCCTGTTGTGGCTGGTGGTCGGGATCCCTAGCCTTTGGGCTTTGCGAGCGGATATAGCCCGCCTGTGGGATTACTTTACTTGGACGGGCCTGCGATATGCCTTGTTTCACCGCCCAGGGTGGCCCACCTTGGGGTTATTGCTCTGTGTCAGCTTCACGATGGGGATCCTGATTGCCCAAAGCCGCTATGAGCTGTTCGGCCTGTATCCGGTGGAGCGTCTCATGCTGGAGCAGCAATCCCGCTGGATCCTATCCTTGCCGGTGTGGCATCCGCTGCGGCGCTGGTTGGTGCGCAGGTTGGATACTCAAGATTAGGTTTTGGCTGCTACTTGGGATCCCTGCCGGCATTGAGGCAAAATCTCGTTTGCGTGCGGCTGAAATCCCGCACAAGCACCACTTCCGAAGCAGCAGGAGAAGTCAATCACGCCCACCCAAAGCCTCAGCCTGGGATTTTTCCGAGGAAGCCACAGATAGCTTCACAATCCGGGCCAGCCGAGCCTTACGACGAGCGGCTGTGTTTTTGTGCAGGACGCCGGTTTTGGCAGCTTTATCAATGCGGCTGAAAGCAGCACTCATCGCCGACTGGATTTCCTGCAGAGTTTCTTGCTGTGGGTTGGCGGCATAGGCAGTTGAGAGGGAGATCACTTTCTTCATCAGAGCGCGCACCATGGCTTTGGTGGCTTTATTGCGCAGCCGATTACGCTCTGCGATCTGAACGCGCTTGATGGCAGATTTGATGCGTGGCATGGTTGAAGGGGAAGTTCCAGCGAAGATCCAGCATACCATCAGAGCTGGAAGCTCCACCAGTTCCTATTGTTCTCCGATGGGATCCCCATGTTCCAAGATTGCAGCTCGCAGATCCGCTTTAACCCACCTGCCCTTTTCTACGGGGTTGCCGCTTGCGATTTGGATCGGGATGGGGCCTTTGAGCTGTTTGTGTGCGGGTTCCGCGGCTCCAATCGAGTCTTGAAGTGGGATGGGCAAACCCTGGTGGATCAAGCAGACGACACCCTGGCCGATGCAGGGCGCATGGCAATTGGGGTGGCTGCCGCCGACTTTGACGGGGACGGGCAGGAAGAACTTTATGTCTTGAACACCGATACCTTCGGCGGGCGCAAGCGCTTTGGGGATCGCCTCTTCGACTGGCAGGGATCCGCCTGGGTGGACCTGTTCTCCCTGCCGCAAAACCAAGATGCCCTCAACTTGACGGCAGGTCGCTCTGTAGCTTGTGTGGATCGTCTTGGCCAGGGGAGCTATGGATTTTTCGTAGCCAACTACGGCGGCCCTATGCGCCTCTACGAGTTGGGCCCTAACCAAATGATCGCCGATGTGGCGCCAGAAGCGGGATTGAATCGGGTGACGGGCGGGCGGGGTCTGGTGGCCTTGCCCTTGGTCTCGCAGCGGATGGACATTTTTGCCGTCAATGAGCAGGGACCTAACTTTCTGTTTCGCAACCGGGGGGATGGCACCTTTGAAGAGATTGCCGCTGAGGTGGGCCTGGCGGATCCGGACGAGCACGGACGTGGCGTGGCGGCGGTGGATCTGGATGGGGATGGACGGCTGGATTTGCTCTATGGCAACTGGGAAGGCCCCCATCGCCTCTGGATCCAGACCCCCGGCGGTTTTTTTAAGGATGTAGCCCCCCCGGAGTTGGCTAGGCCCTCCCGCATTCGCACAGTCATCGCTGCCGACTTCGACAACGACGGCTATCCGGAGCTGTTTTTCAACAACATCGGCGAGCCCAACCGTCTGTTTGCATGGCGCTCAGGCCGTTGGCAAGCCATTGACATTGGAGATGCTGCCGAGCCGCAGGGATTGGGGACAGGAGCAGCGGTGGCCGATGTGGATGGGGACGGTCGTCTGGAATTGTTGATTGCCCATGGGGAGTCTGGCGCCCAGCCTCTCAGCTTCTATCGCCCTCAGGCCAATGCCAACAACTGGCTGAGGGTTCTGCCCCTCACCCGCCAAGGAGCCCCGGCCCGCGGCGCGTTGGTAAGGCTGCTCACCTCCACCCGTACCCAGATCCAGGCCATCGACGCCGGCAGCGGCTACCTCTGTCAGATGGAGCCGGTGGCCCACTTTGGCCTGGGATCCGAAACAGGGGTCAAGGAAATCCAGATCCAGTGGCCGGATGGGAAACAGTTGCAGGTGGCCCACCCACCGGTCAACCAGCTTTTGCGGATCCCTTATCCCCGCTAGCCGCCAATCTGAGACATGGTGCGCCGGTAGGATCCCTGGCTGCCGGTGTCCCGTCCTTTGAAGTTGATGTCCGGCTTGATGTCCAGCAGTTCTCGCACCTGCTGTCTTAGCCTTTCGGCAGGGATCCCAGCTCGCAGCGGATCCCGCAGGTTGATTTGGCCGGATTCGTTGAGCAGGCAAGGGCGCAGCCAACCGTCGCTGGACAGCCGCATGCGGTTGCATCGATCACAAAAGCACTCCGACATCTGGCTGATAAAGCCCAAGGTGCCTTTTGCCCCCGGGATTCGAAACACATCCGCCGGCCCATTGCCGGCCACAAACCCAGGTTCCAGGCCAAAGCGAGCGCGAATTCGCTGTCGCAGCACCTCAGACTCCACCCAGCCGGCCTGCTGAAAGAGGGCGGCATTGCCAATGGGCATAAACTCGATGAAGCGCACATGCCATTGTCGCTCCAGAGTAAGGGCAGCCAGATCTTCCACTTCCGATTCGTTGAGCCCAGGGATCACCACCACATTCAACTTGAGGGGATCAAACCCCACTTGGTGGGCAACTTGGATCCCGGCCCAGACCTGCCGCCAGCGATCCCGCCCCGTGATCAGTCGAAAGGTCTCGGGGTTGAGGGAATCAAAGCTGATGTTGATGCGGCGCAACCCCGCTTCATAGAGGAGTTGAGCTTTTTGGCTGAGGTTGAAGCCGTTGGTGGTAAGGGCCACATCTCTCACCCCAGGCAGGCTGCATAGAGCCCGGATGAGGTGCTCCAGCCCCGGCCTGAGCAGGGGTTCGCCGCCGGTGAGGCGAAAGCAATCGATCCCCAACGGCAAAAACACCTCTCGAACCAACGTGAGGATTTCCTCATCCGTTAAACGCTCTGGGGCTTGCAGCCACGTCAACTCCGCCTCGTCAGGCATGCAGTACTGGCAGCGGAAATTGCAGCGATCGATCAAGCTGATGCGCAGATAGTTAACGGTCGGCATGGCAACCTAGGCCAGAAACAGATGGGGCACCCCTCCCCCCAGAGTGCCGAGCAACGCCGAGGACCCTTTCCGTTGCCTCTGGAAAACCTCCCAGCGTCTCCATCCGCAAAGGCAGCGGGGGAACTGTCCCGAGGCTTGCAACTTGCAGTGGCCACACCTCCAGTTTGCAGGATACTACGAAGATTGAGGTGCAAATCTCTACTCGGCAGAGCCAGGGATCCCTGCCCATTCGGGTTGAACAGGCCGCTGCCAGCGTTCCCACCAGGCCAGCACAGACTCAGGTGGGTGGCTGTCGTGGCTGCCGTTGGCATTGGCGGGGAGGGGGGGAGAGGGAGGTGGGGCCGGCGGTGTCAGCCAACTGACAGGCGCGGGGATCAGACAACTGGGGTGGAGAGGGCGCAGATCGCGGTAGTGGCTGCTGCGAATGGCCAGGATCTCCTGCTGAATGATGTCTGGGGGTTCTCCCAATTCCAGCAACACATGGCTGCACAGACCCAAGCTGGCCTCGAATTCGGGATGGACAACTTCTCTGGCCCCCAACTGATAGAGCTGTTCGATGTCTTCCTTGTCGGTAGCTCGCACCACCACATCCAATCGCGGCGCCAACTCCAGAGCTCGTTTTAGGCAGAGGCGGATGCTCATGCGATCCGGCAGAGCAATAACCAGGGCGCGGGCCTGGGGCAGGCAAGCTTTCTCCAGCACCAAGGCGCTGGCGGCATTCCCATACAAGTAAGGGATCCCACGGGAACGCAGGTGTTGGATCACCCGTTCTGACTGATCAATGACCAAGAGGGGGTGACGACGGGCTTCCAGAATGCGCACAATATCTTGCCCCACCTGCCCATAGCCGCACACCACCACGTGCCCCTGTTGAGGAGCATCGGGGGCCAAAGCGCGGGGCCGCTCGCCCGATTCCAACCAGCGGGCCAAGAAGGGGATCCCGTGTAGCCCGGAAAACAGTCGAGGAGCGCCCCTCAGCAGAAAGGGAGTGAGCAGAAGGGTAACGGCTGTGGTGCTGACAATCAACAAATAGATCTGCCGCGACACCAATCCCAAAGCCTGCCCCTCGCTGGCCAGCACAAAGGAGAATTCGCCGATTTGCGATAGGCCCAGCCCCACCACCACCGCTGCCGGCAGAGTGTAACCAAACAGCCGCGCCAAGGGAGCCACGATGCAAAACTTGCCCACCATCACCAGACCCACCAGCCCCAGGATCAGCAACAGATGGCCGAGGATAAAGCTGGGATCGATGAGCATGCCGATGGCCGCAAAAAAGAGAGCGGCAAACACATCCCGCAAAGGCTCCACATAGTCCAGGGTTTGGTCGGCGTATTCCACCTCCGAGATCATCAGCCCGGCAATGAAGGCCCCAATCTCGCTGGAAATGCCCAGCCGCTCCGTCAACAGGGCAATCCCCACGCAGAGGCTGATCACCCCCAGCAGAAACACCTCTTTGCTCTCCTGCTGAGCCAGCAGACGCAGGAAACCGGGAACCAGCCAAATCCCGCCTACCACCGCCCCCAGCCCCACCAAGCCGATTTCTGCCAAGGCCCTGGCCAGGGATCCCGCCAGCTCCGGCAAGGGACAATCCAAAGCCGGCAACACCGCCAGCATCAGCCCCACCGCCAAGTCCTGCACAATCAGGATCCCCAACATGGCTTGGGCTTGGGGAGTGTCCATCTGGTTGGTCTCGGTGAGGCTTTTGAGCACCACCGCCGTGGAAGACAAGGAGAGTACGGCCCCCAAAAAGATCCCTTGCACCGGCGTCAACCAGCCGCTGACCACTGCCAGCACCGCCGTGATCAAAATCGTCAGGCCAATTTGCAAAATGCCTCCGCCAACGGCGATCCCCCGCACTTTGCGCAATTCTTTCAGGGAAAACTCCACCCCCAAGGTGAACAGCAAAAAGGTCACCCCAAATTGAGCCAGGGTTTCCACCTGAACCAACTCTTTGATCCACCCCAACCCGGTTGGCCCCACCAAGATCCCGGCCAGTAAGTAGCCGAGCAACACCGGCTGCCTCAGCAGCGAAGCCAAGAATCCACCTGCTGCCGCTGCCGCCAATACCGTCACAATGTCCAAAATCAGGCGAAAGTCTTCCTGCACAGGGCACCCACCAAGGAATGTGAACTTTTGTAGCCAATCCTGAGGATTCTTCCACGATAATGCTTCCTCTGGCATCTCGGACAGAGTGGAGAACCTGGCCCCAAGCCCTGCACCTTACTTCCCCCAGGGATCCCGGCTGACTAGTCCCGATTAGAGGAAGCTGGCCAGAAACTCAGTGGAAATTTTTGTTAAAAGTTGCTGACAACACCCCAAAACCGTAGCTTATAATACAGAATACAGATAGAAATCGTTCATCCTCTCGCGTGCTGGGCGGCTCATCATGGGTAAAGCGACATCGCAGCCAGAGGACGGAAGTAGGGAGAGATCCCGAAGGAACGCGCCTCAACTCTTCTGGTAACCGTGGGGCTTCTCTTGGGAGAAGGCGAACGGATGAAAACTCAACTCATTTGGAGGCGAAGATCATGGCACTCTTTTACCGTGGCGTCGATTACACCCCCTCTTCTGCAACTGCAGCGGTTTCTCCCGGCAAAGTGGGGGGTCGTTACCGGGGGCTGGACTGGCGGTTCCGCCACCTGAGCAAGCCGGTGGTTTTGCCCACCAACCTTGACCTGCTCTATCGGGGTGTTGCTCATCATCTCAAGGCGGCCGAAGGGCCGGCTCAACCCGTTCAGACGGCAGAGGCATCTGCCCCGGTGGCTGCCAATGGCCGTTCTCATGTCTTGGATGAGCTGTCTCGCCGCTTGATGATGAGCCATCAACGCTTGATTCGGATTCGCCAGCAATCCATGCTGCTCCGCGGTACAGAGCAGATTGGCCTGCATGTCAACGTGCGCAACTTCTGGAACCGCATCCAAGGAAAAGTGCATCCCACCTTCCGGCTCAACTACGACCGTAGCCGTGTCAGCATGAGCTGATCTGTCTGTAACTGTTGATGCTCTGGCATGAGCTCAGCGAGAAGGGATCCCGGCTGGGGATCCCCTTTTGGTTTCTGGGTTGAGCTTCCTCAGGTCGATGGACGGCACAGGACGCTTCAACGCTGGCACGAGGTGCTGTTGACCAAAAGTAGCTAAGTTGCCCAAGGGATCCACAATTGAGGGGTGCTATTTCCTCGGAAAAAAACGGGATCCCATCAGGGATCCCGCTGCAGAATCGGCCACACCGCTTAGGCGTCGAAGTAAAGGGCGAACTCGTAGGGGTGAGGCCGCAGATTGATGGGGTTGATCTCGTTGTCGATCTTGTACTCGATGTAGGTCTGGATCAGATCCTCAGTAAAGACACCGCCCTCTAGCAAGAAGGCATGATCCTTCTGCAAGCTTTCCAGAGCATCCAGCAGGGATCCGGGTGTGGAAGGGATCTTGGCCAGCTCTTCCGGCTCCAGATCGTAGATATCTTTGTCCAGAGGCTCGCCGGGGTGGATCTTATTCTTGATCCCGTCCAGACCTGCCATCAACATGGCCGAGAAGGCGATGTAGGGATTGCAGGTGGCATCCGGGCAGCGGAACTCCAGACGCTTGGCTTTGGGATTGTTGCCGGTCACCGGAATGCGAATGGCAGCGGAACGGTTGCCCTGGGAGTAAGCCAGGTTCACCGGCGCCTCGAAGCCGGGCACCAAGCGCTTGTAGGAGTTGGTGGTGGGGTTGGTGAAGGCCAGGATTGCCGGGGCATGCTTGAGCAGGCCACCGATGTAGTAGAGAGCTGTCTCGCTCAGGTTGGCATAGGTGCCTTCGCTGTAGAACAGGGGCTGGCCATCCTTCCAGAGGGACTGGTGGGTGTGCATGCCGGTGCCGTTGTCGTTAAATAGGGGCTTGGGCATGAAGGTGACGGTTTTGCCGTGCTTGCGGGCCACGTTCCGGATCACGTATTTGTAAACCATCATGTAGTCGGCAGCCGTGATCAGATCGGCAAAGCGATAGCCCAACTCCCCTTGCCCGCCGGTAGCCACCTCGTGGTGATGCTTCTCGATGGGCACCCCCAACTTGCCCATGGTCAGCAGCATCTCGGTGCGGATGTTTTGATGGGCATCGGTGGGCGGGGCCGGGAAATAGCCCTCTTTGTAGCGAGGCTTGTAGCCCAGGTTGCCACCTTTCTCCTCGCGGCCCGAGTTCCAGCGACCTTCGATGGAATCCACGAAGTAGTAGGCCGAGTTTTGGGTTTGGTCGAAGCGAACATCCTCAAAAATGAAAAACTCCGCTTCCGGCCCGAAGTAAGCCGTATCGGCAATGCCCGTCGATTGCAGATAGGCAACGGCACGGGCGGCAAGGCTGCGGGGACAGCGGCTATAGGGCTGGCCAGTGCGCGGCTCAACAATGCTGCAAGTTATGCTGAGGGTGGGCACCTCCAGAAAGGGATCGATCCAAGCCGTTTTGGGATCCGGCACCATGTACATGTCCGACTCGTTGATCGCTTTCCAGCCCCGGATACTGGATCCGTCAAAGGGAAGCCCCTCGGTGAAGGTTTCTTCCTTGATCATCGAGGTGTGGAAGGAAACATGCTGCCAGGTGCCAAAGATATCCACAAACTTGAGATCCACTATCTGGACGTTGTTGTCCTGGATCATCTGAAGCACTTCTTGGGGCGTGGATGCCATTACTCTCTCCTGATTGGGTTGCGGTTAAGACTGGGGGAACTGTGGCTGAAACAAATGGGATCCCAGCAGGTGATCCCCACGCTTCGACCCAGACAGGCCAAAAACGCTCACTCATCCTAGAAAGGCCAACACGGGTATTTTGTAGTTTCTGATACAAAATTCATTTGAGCTCCGCTTTCTGACCAAGACCAAATTGCTGGCCATCTCAGACACCTCTTTTCCTTCTGGCTTGGGTCAATCGGGATTGGGTGTTGGGGATCCAGAACTTGGGCAATGGCCGCCACCCTGCCAACCTCTGGGCAGAAATAACCGGATGGGGCGGGCAAAACCCTGCCCCGGTTGCCTGAGGCGAGCGAAAATTAGGATCAGCAGGCCCCCAGCTCGCCCGGTTTGCCAAAGGGTGTTAAGCTAAAGCGTAGTCGTTATGAGTTTGGCTTTTATTCCCATTGCAGAAGGAGAGACATCGGATGACAGAGCAAAGTCGGGTTGAGAATGTGGTGATTATCGGCTCCGGCCCTGCTGGGTTTACAGCAGCCATTTACGCTGGGCGTGCCAACCTGAAGCCGGTTGTGTTTGAGGGGTTCCAGGCGGGCGGGATCCCGGGCGGGCAACTGATGACCACCACCGAGGTGGAGAACTTTCCGGGCTTTCCCGAGGGCATCACCGGCCCCCAACTGATGAAGAACATGCGGGCTCAAGCGCAGCGGTGGGGGGCAGAACTTTACACCGAAGATGTCACCTTTGTGGATTTAAGCCAGCGGCCCTTTGTCGTCCGTTCTGACGAGCGGGAATTGCGCACCCACAGCCTGATCATCGCCACCGGGGCCACAGCCAAGCGCCTACACCTGCCGGGGGAGGAGACCTACTGGAACCGGGGCATGTCAGCTTGTGCTGTCTGCGATGGGGCTATGCCCATGTTCAGAGGGGTGGAATTGGTGGTGATCGGCGGCGGCGATACTGCCTGTGAGGAGGCCACCTACCTGACCAAGTTTGGATCCCACGTGCACATGCTGGTGCGCAGCGACAAAATGCGGGCCAGCAAGGCCATGCAGGATCGTGTTCTCAACAACCCCAAGATCACTGTGCACTGGAACACCGAGGCGGTGGAAGTGATGGGCGACGGCCTGCGCCTGACCGGGGTGAAAGTGCGGAACAACCAAACCGGCGAAATACGCGAGATGTCAGTGGGTGGCCTATTTTATGCCATTGGCCACAAGCCCAACACCGACTTGTTCAAAGGACAACTGGAACTGGATGAAGTCGGCTACATCGTCACCCGCCCGGGATCCGTGGCCACCAGTGTGGAGGGGGTGTTTGCCGCCGGCGACGTGCAGGATCACGAGTTTCGTCAGGCGATTACCGCTGCCGGCACCGGCTGTATGGCGGCCATGTTGGCAGAGCGCTGGCTCTCGGAACACGGCTTGGCCCAGGAGTATCACGTCCTTCCCCAAAGCCATCCTGAACCCAGCCCTGCTGCGACTTCTGCGGCAGAGTCTGCTGGGGATCCTGCTGTTGAGGAGGCCAGCTTTGAGGAGAATGGACAGGATGACTTAGACTTCAGCAAGACTTGCCATGAGGGGAGCTATGCCCTGCGGCGACTCTACCACGAAAGCGATCGCCTGCTCATGGTCAAGTACACCGCCCCCACCTGTGCCCCTTGTCATGCCCTCAAGCCGATCTTGAACAAGATCATCGATGAGTTCTCGGACAAGCTGCACGTGGTGGAGATCGATATTGAGAAAGATCCGGAGATTGCAGAGGCAGGGGGGGTGGCGGGCACCCCGACGGTGCAATTTTTCAAAAACAAGACGCTGGTGGCCCAGTTGGTGGGCGTTAAGCCCAAGTCCCAATATCGAGAGGTGATCCAGGCCAATTTGTGTGAGGAAAAATCCCCCTAAGGATGTTGTCCTCTCCAACCTCTGGCCCCTCTCCCCAAGGGAGAAGGGAGCTGGGCGCAGAAAACGGTTTCCCAACCGAGGCTCAGCTAGTCCGAAAAGGCACCGTGGTAGGCGGCCTGCATAGCTGCCAAAGACACCACCAGTAAGGGATCCCCTTCTGCCGTCCTTAAGAGCAGGGGATCCGCAGGGGATCCCACCTGTCCCACAAGCTGCCACTGGCCGGCAAGCTGCGCTTCTAAATAGGCTTCCCAAGCAGAGCGCTGGGCCGGATCCACAGAAACCAGGATGCGGCTGGATCCCTCGCCAAACAGGGCCTGATCCCAGCGCAAGGATCCAGGAGCCAGGGAGAGGGTTGCGCCGCGGCCTCCGCTCAAGCAGGCTTCTGCCAAAGCCACAGCCAATCCCCCCTCGCTGCAGTCGTGGGCAGAGCGCACCCAGCCCTGGCGGATTCCATGGCGACAGGCAGCTTGCACCCGCTTTTCCAATTCCAGATCCACTGGCGCGGGCCGGCCCGTAACTTGCTGGTGGATGACCGCCAAATACTCGCTGCCCCCCAAGCTGGTGAGGGCCTGGGATCCCAGGAGGTAAATGAGATCCCCTTCTTGCTGCCACCCCTGGCCACAGATGCATTTCAAGTCGGGAATAAGACCCACCATGCCAATGACAGGGGTAGGGTAGATAGCCTGCGATCCCTGGGGGGTGAGGGTCTCGTTGTAGAGAGAAACGTTTCCCCCCGTTACCGGCGTACCGAGGGCACGGCAGGCATCTCCAATCCCCCGACAGGCCAGGGCCAGCTGCCAGTACACCACCGGGTTTTCGGGATTGCCAAAGTTAAGGTTATCGGTAACAGCTAGGGGATCCGCCCCCACACAGGTGAGGTTGCGGGCAGCTTCCGCCACGGCTGCCTTGGCCCCCTCGTAGGGATCCAAATACACCCAGCGGCCATTGCCATCCAGGGTGGCAGCGATGGCCTTGCGGGAAGCTCGCAGGGGCGGCACCTCGCCCACGCCAAACTTTTGGGAACGGATGCGGATAACCGCCGCATCTCCCTGGCCCGGCCAAAGGACGGTGTTGTTTTGCACCTGGTGGTCGTATTGGCGATAGATCCAGGCTTTGCTGGCCAGGGTGGGGCTGGCCAAAAGCTGCAGCAGCACCTCTTTCCATGCCAGCGTTGCCTGAGCGAGGTGGATCCCCTGGCAATCACAAGAGGGTAGAGTGGCGGGATCCCATTGCCACGCTGCCTGCACGTAGGCTGGCGGCTCTGGCAACACCGGACGGACATAGACGGGGGTGTCTTCGGCCAAAGCCCGCGCCGGCACCTGCACCACGCAGGATCCCTGGTGCCAGATCTCCACCAGCGGCTCGGCAATGACTTCCCCGGCCACACTAGCTTGCAAACCCCAGCGGTGGAAGATCTCCATCACCTCCGCCTCGCGGCCTTTTTGCACCACCAGCAGCATCCGCTCCTGGGATTCCGAGAGCAGGTATTCCCAGGCAGCCATGCCGCTTTCCCGCGCCGGCACTCTGTCGAGGTCAAAGCGGATCCCCACCCCTCCCTTGGCGGCCATCTCCGCGGTGGAGCAGGTGATCCCGGCTGCCCCCATATCCTGGGCAGCCACCACAGCTCCTGTGGCAAAGGCCTCCAGACAGGCCTCGATGAGGCACTTGCCCAGGAAGGGATCCCCCACCTGCACTGCCGGCCGATCCTGCTGCGCATCCTCCTTGAGCTCGGCGCTGGCAAAGCTGGCGCCGCGGATCCCATCCCGCCCGGTGGTGGCGCCCACGTACAAGACCGGGTTCCCCACCCCCCGCGCTGCCGATTTCACCACTGCCGGCGTCTCCAGCAGCCCCAGGGCCATGACGTTGACCAAGGGATTGCCGCTGTAGCAGGGATCCACCGCCACTTCTCCCCCCACTGTGGGTACCCCGACACAGTTGCCGTAGTGGGCGATCCCTTCCACCACCCTGGCCATGAGGCGGCGGTTGCGGGGATCTGTTAGCGGCCCAAAGCGCAGCGAGTTAAGCAGGGCAATGGGACGGGCGCCCAGGGTAAAGATATCCCGCAGGATCCCTCCCACGCCGGTAGCTGCCCCCTGGAAGGGCTCCACTGCCGAAGGATGGTTGTGGGACTCGATCTTAAACGCCAGCCAATCCCCCTCCCCCAGATCCACTACGCCGGCATTTTCCCCCGGCCCCACCACTACCCGCTCGCCCGTGGTGGGAAAGTTTTTCAGCAGAGGGCGGGAGTTTTTGTAGCAGCAGTGCTCTGACCACATCACCCCAAACATGGCCAGCTCGTTGGGGTTGGGATCCCGGCCCAGCTGCTGCTGGATCTGTTGATATTCCGCCGGGGAAAGGCTGTGGGCTTTTAAGTCTTCGAGAGTATAGGGCATAGTGCTCCAATTGCCCCTAGCTTAGGTCAACAACCCAGGGCCCAAGAGACGGGCCTGACGCTCTTCCAGTATGCGGCTTAAGGGGGGCCAGCGCTTCAGGTCGGGGTCTTGGACAATAAGCTGCTCTGCCGCCTGGCGGGCCAGCTGCAGCACCTCTTGATCCTCCATGAGACTGGCCAGGGCAAAATCGGGTAGCCCCGACTGGCGGGTGCCCATCACCTCCCCTGGGCCGCGGAAGCGCAGATCCATCTCGGCAATGAAAAACCCGTCGTGGGACTGCTCCAGCACCTTGAGCCGCCGCAGGGCCTCCTCGCTTTTGGATCCTGTCATCAGGATGCAGTAGGCCTGGTCAGATCCCCGCCCTACCCGCCCCCGCAGTTGGTGCAGTTGGGAGAGCCCAAAGCGCTCCGCATGCTCCACCAGCATCACCGAGGCATTGGGCACATCTACCCCCACCTCCACCACCGTGGTAGAGACCAGAATATCCAGCTCCCGCCGGCGAAAGGCCGCAATGACAGCTTCCTTCTCGCTACTGGTCAAGCGCCCGTGCAGCAGGCCCACCCGAAATTGGGGGAAGACCTTTTCCTGCAGACGCTGGTGTTCCTCGATGGCAGATTTGAGATCCAGCTTCTCCGACTCTTCAATCAACGGCAGCACCACGTAGGCCTGCCGCCCTTGGGCAATTTCCCGCTCGATAAGCCGCATCACCTGCAGGCGATCCCCTGGCCGGGCCACCAGGGTGTGCACGGGCTTACGCCCCGGCGGCAGCTCGTCAATTTGGGTAACATCCAGATCCCCATGCAGGGCCAGGGTGAGGGTGCGGGGGATGGGGGTAGCGGTCATGGTGAGAACATCGGGGTGATCCCCTTTTTGTTGCAGGGCGGCCCGCTGCTCCACGCCAAAGCGGTGCTGCTCGTCGATGACCACCAAGCCCAGGTTGCGAAACTGCACTGCCGGCTGGATGAGAGCATGGGTGCCCACCACCAAGGGCAACTCCCCGGTCTGCAACTGCCGCAGGATCTCCCGGCGCTTAGCAGGGGGCGTGGATCCAGTCAACAGTTCAACGGGCACCTGCAGCTGGCTGAGCCATTCCACCAACTTGCGGTAGTGTTGCTCGGCCAAAACCTCGGTGGGAGCCATGAGGGCCGCCTGCCAACCGGATTGAATGGCTGCCAGCACAGCTGCCACCGCCACCACGGTTTTGCCGGATCCCACATCTCCCTGCAAGAGGCGGTTCATGGGCAAGGGATCCCGCAGATCCGCTAGGATCTCGTCGATGGCCCGCTGCTGGGCAGCGGTAAGCTGAAAGGGCAGGATTTGGTAGAAGCGATCCAACAGCTCCCCTCTAGCCGGCTGGTAACGAGGTATGGCCTGAGCTTGGGCACGATAGCGGTGTCGCCGCTGCAATAGGCTTAGTTGTAGGTAGAAAAACTCATCGAACACCAGCCGCCGCCGGGCCTGGGCCAGCAGCTCTCGGGTCTCAGGAAAGTGGATCTGCTGCAGGGCAACAGGCAAGTCCAAAAGCTGCAACTGCCGCTTGAGATCCGCCGGCAAGGGATCCTCCACCAAGGCCGCCGCCGGCAAAGCCAGTTGCACCGCCTTGCGCACCAGATCGGCGGGGATCCCTTCTGAGAGAGGGTAAACTGGCAAGATCTTGCCCAGCCTGTCCAGCTCCTCGCCCTCTCCCCCCAGCACCTCCAGTTGCGGGTTATCCAGCGTTAGGCCCAACCGGCCCTTTTTGACCAGGCCGCTGGCAGCCACCAGGGCCCCCTTGGGGTATTGCCGCTCCAGGGAAGCTTGCCAACTGCGCTGGGCAAACTGCCGCCCGCTGTAGAAGCGGCTGAGGGTAATTACACCACTTTTGTCGGCAATCTTTAGGTTGAAGATGGTCAGCGAGGGATTCTTGGGGCTGGTAAAGCAACTGCAACTTTTCACCGTCCCTACAAGGGTAACGGTCTCCCCCACCTTGGCTTGGCGGATGAGCACCCGCCGGGAATAGTCCAGGTAGTCGCGGGGGAAGTAGTAGAGGGCATCCCGCACGCTGTGTAGGCCCAGTTGTGCCAGTTTCTCCGCTGACTTGGGACCAATGCCTTTGAGAAACTGCAGCGGCTGCTCCAGGCTGAGGCCGGCGGGGAGAGATGGGGAAATCGTGCTCCGCCCTGCCTCTGGGGGGGTTGTTGCTACGCCTACGGCAGGGAAACCAGAGCGCTGTGGCAACGAGGCTGCAAACGAGCCAGGTTGGTGGGAACTCGGTCGGGACAGCTCTTGCTGACGTCGGACTCGCTCCAGCCAGCGGCGGGTTTCGGCCACCAGGTGCTGGCGTTCGGGCAGCTCCAGCTCGGAATACAGGGTATAGCGGGATCCCAGTTCTTTCCATCGCCGCCGGTCATCTCCATTCAGCACCCAGTCAGAGGGGGGATCCTGTCCGAACACGCTCCCCAAAAATTGGGAGAAGGTCTGCTCTCGCCCCCGCAGGTCGGTAAACCCCACCTCTGCTTCTAGGGAAAGGGCGCGCTGAAGCCGCTGTAGATCCACCTGGCTCAAGTTGCTTGGCTGCCGGGAGTGCTCCTTATCAATCCAACTTTAGCCAACAACGGCAGGACAACCGAAGGAGTGCAGCAGCGCAAGCCACACTTTCCATTCCTTGATAAAGAAAAAAGCCTGCCTTATTACTCCGCAACACTGTCGTGACGGGGCAGGCCGAAGGGATCCAGAGGCACTTTTTGGGAGATGCAGGAGCTTTAGCTGCGGGCCAGGGCGGATCCCAAAAGCAGAGCCATCACTGCCGGCACCAAGGCAATCGCCAGGATGGTGAAAACTTGTGCGTCCGTCATAACCAACTCCCTAACAGTGGAATTGCACAAAAGTCAGCCCCCTCACTCTACCGTAGCTTGAGGGGTAGCCTTGACACCGAGAAGAAAAGCTCAACATTCTTTACAAAGCAGCCCTTGCCCATCCCGCTTGACCGTGGCTCCCAGATCCTCTGCTTGGATCGATGTTGCTCCGCAACGCTGTCGCGACTGACATTCTCCCCACCCCTAAAGCAAGGGATTCTTTCTCAGTTTTGGGGTTTTACCCCAGGCAGAAAGGCCGGGGCCTGCACTGCTGGTTTGCGGGTCATGCTACGATGTTGCTTCGCAACGCTGTTGCGACGGCGAAGCAGTTCTTGCCCATTTCTCCTGCGAAGTTCGGTCTTGGCGTCATCATGGTAGCTGCTCCCCAGAGTCTGACCACCCTACGGGATAACCTGGCCATCCTGGCGGAAACGGATCCCTTGGTTTACCGCCTGATCCAGCAAGAGCTCAACCGACAGCGGGATCACCTGGAGATGATCGCCAGCGAGAACTTCACCTCTCCTGCTGTCTTGGCCGCCCAAGGCTCGGTGCTCACCAACAAGTATGCGGAAGGGTTGCCCGGCAAGCGCTACTACGGCGGCTGCGAGTTTATCGACGAGATTGAGCAGTTGGCCATCGACCGCGCCAAGCAACTGTTTGGGGCGGCTCACGCCAACGTGCAACCCCACTCCGGGGCGCAGGCCAATTTTGCTGTTTTCTTGGCCCTGCTGCAGCCGGGGGACACGATCATGGGCATGGATTTGTCTCATGGCGGCCACCTCACCCACGGCTCGCCGGTGAATGTCTCCGGCAAATGGTTCCAGGTGGTGCATTACGGGGTGGATCCCCAAACGGAGCGGATCGATTTCGATCAAGTGCGGGATCTGGCTTTGCAGCATCGGCCTAAGCTGATCATCTGCGGCTACTCCGCCTACCCGCGGGCAATCGACTTTGCTGCTTTCCGCACCATTGCCGATGAGGTGGGAGCTTATCTGCTGGCCGACATTGCCCACATTGCCGGCTTGGTGGCCACTGGACATCACCCCAACCCCGTGCCCCTCTGCGATGTGGTGACCACCACTACCCACAAGACGCTGCGCGGGCCGCGCGGGGGACTCATTCTCACCCGCGACCCAGAATTGGGCAAAAAGCTGGATAAGGCAGTGTTCCCCGGCAGCCAGGGAGGGCCGCTGGAGCATGTTATTGCTGGCAAGGCGGTGGCCTTTGGAGAAGCCCTGCAGCCCAGCTTTGCCCAGTACTCGGCCCAAGTTATCGCCAATGCCCAAGCCCTGGCGGGATCCCTGCAACGGCGAGGCATTCGACTGGTTTCCGGGGGCACCGACAATCACCTGATGTTGCTGGATCTGCGCTCGGTTTCGGCGGTGCTGGAAAAAACTGGGGCGGCGGATCCGGTAATGACGGGCAAACGGGCGGATCGGCTGATGGGGGAGATCCACATCACCGCCAATAAGAACACCATTCCCTTCGACCCACAGCCGCCCTTTGTAGCTAGCGGCCTGCGTCTGGGATCCCCAGCCTTGACCACCCGCGGCTTGGGGCCAGTAGAATTTGAGGAAATTGGGGAGATCATCGCCGATTGTCTGTTTCAGCCTGAGGAGTCTGCTGTGTTGGAAGAGTGTCGCCAGCGGGTAGCCCGGCTCTGTCGCCGTTTCCCCCTCTACCCCCATCTGGGCTAACCGTCTGCGTAGCGGGACAGAGTCCTCGATACATCTCTGCGGCTTGCCATGCCCTACTTGGTCGCGTTCCTTGCTGCTGCCTGTGTGGTTCTGTGGGCAACCCCAATGGTGAAGGCAGTCGGGATCCGCAGTGGCCAGTTGGATTTTCCCGATGAGCGCAAGATCCACCGGCAGCCGATGGTACGCCTGGGGGGGGTTTCCATCTTTTTTGGGAACTTGGTGGCCCTGCTGTTGCTCTGGGGAGCCGGAGCTTTTGGGGGCTTGCGCACCGAGCAGGAGTACGAGATTTGGGGGGTGACAATTGGCGGGGTTTTGTTTTTCTCAATCGGCTTGGCGGACGACCTGTTTCACCTGTCGCCCTTTTCCCGCTTGTTGATGCAATTCGGCGTGGCTGCTGCCGCCTGGGGGGTGGGGGTGCGCATTGAGTTCGTCAACCTGCCCGGGAGAGGGATCTGGCCCTTTCCGGTGTGGTTGAGCCTGCTGATTACCTTGCTCTGGCTGGTGGGGATGGCCAACGCCATCAACTTTATGGATGGGCTGGATGGGCTGGCGGCAGGGGTGTCGGGAATCGCGGCGGTGGTGATGCTGATCGTAACCCTGCTGCTGGATCGACCGGCGGCGGCCATGCTGGCGGCGGCCTTGGCGGGGGCTTGCCTGGGGTTTTTGCGCTACAACTTCAACCCGGCGCAGATCTTCATGGGGGATGGAGGGGCCTATTTTTTGGGCTTTACCCTGGCTGGGATTGGGGTGATCGGGGTGGCCAAGGGGGTGACCACGCTGGCAGTAGCCCTGCCTTTCTTTATCCTGGCGGTGCCGATCCTGGATATGTCCACCGTGATCCTCAAACGGCTGGCCAGGGGGAAGTCGCCTTTCCATCCCGACAAAGGCCACCTGCACCACCGTCTGCTCAAAGCTGGCCTATCCCAGCGGCATTCGGTGCTGCTGATCTATGCCATGACCCTTTGGGGGGGATCCCTGGCTTTGGCTTTGGCGGGCTTGCCGGCAGGAGGCACCTACCTGGGGGGAGCCTCGCTGGTGCTGGGGGGGGTGGCCTGGGGGGCTTGGCAACGGCATCGCCAACGGCGACGAGCTTTGCCCTCGGAGGACAGGCCCGAACAGGGATATGTTGCTTCGCGCCATCACGACCAGGAATGTCAAGAAGATTGAGCCGGGCTTGTTCTCCATCGCTCGCCTGCCTAGACTGGAGCTGTTTTAGCGTTTTAGCTCTGTGTTGCCCCATGCGCCCCACACCTGAGTTGGCGGCTCTCCTGCGCCGCACCGCGGATCGTATCCAATCCCAACACTGGGGCTTCTGGGACTGGGAGTATTGTTGGCGGGACAGCACCCGCTGCAATTGCGGCCTGCTGGTGCGAGAAGCCCTGGGATGGAACCGGCACCAATTGAGCCTGCGCATTCACCGCGGCACCTGGCGCTCCATTGCCCAAACCGCCTACCGAACTGCTGCCCTGGCCCTGCGGGATCCCTGGCAACCGGAAGGGCGCTGCGAGTCCACGGGCCTACGGCTGGGGTACGTGTTTGAGAAAATGGCAGAGCTGGGGTTTGACCAACCGGAAGACTTTGCCGCCCTGGAAGAGCTGAGCCACCCCGTCATCCTGGCCCGCCTGGCAGAAAAAGGTGTGGAGCCAGCACAGCGCGACCAGGCGATCCATGTGGCGCTTTACATGCGGGAACTGGCGGACTGGATTGACGAACAACTGCAGGCGCAGGCTCAGATCAGCCGCTTGAGCCAACCTTTGCCCAAAACACCAGGGATCCTCGTCCAACAGTCGGTGCACCTTACTTGAGGAACTCAGTTGCCTTCCTCTACCATCACCACATGGGCAGGGATCCCAGGGGGAAGAGCCTTGCAGCCGGACAAAAAGGCCAGCTCGATTAAGAAGGCAAATCCCCCCACCTCAGCGCCGCTCTGGGCCACCAATTGGGCGGTGGCAGCGGCTGTACCCCCGGTGGCAATGACATCATCCACGATCAACACCCGCTCTCCAGGCCGCAGGGCGTGGGCGTGCAGTTGGAGCTGGTCTTGGCCGTATTCCAGGCTGTAGGTCTGGCTGAGCACCGGCGGCGGCAGTTTGCCTGGCTTGCGAACCGGGACAAAGCCCAAGCCCAGGTGTTGTGCCAAAGCAGCCCCTAAAATGAACCCCCGCGACTCGATGCCGACCACATAATCTAGGGATCCCATGCCGGTGGTGCCGGCGGCCAACTGTTCAATAGCCGCCCGGAAGCCTGCCGGATCCTGCAGCAGGGGGGTCATATCCCGAAAGAGGATGCCGGGTCTGGGAAAATCGGGCACCAAGCGAATGAGGGCTCGCAGATCCATCCTGTTTTCCTCGCTGGCCAGTGGCTTGCTGTTCGCGTTAGCGGGACGGAGTCCTCAAAGGACGCTCCAAGCAACCCATCATACTCGGTTAGCTAATGGGCAGATGGGATCCCTTTTGGTCAGTCGAGCAACGGGGAAGATTTTTTATAATTGGCAAGGCTAGGGGCCGCGGCTCACCTGGTCACCCATCTGTGAACTCGGAGACTTCTCATGCGCTACTACATGGCCATCGACTCCAATCCCCTAGCCAGTTTGCCGCTGGCTCTGTTTGGGGTGAGCAGCGAGGCGGCCTATGTCGATCTGCTGCAGGACAAGCTCATTGTGCGGGCGGGCAGCCTGTTCAACGAGACGTTCTCCTTGAGCGAGTTGGGGCGAGGGGAGCGCTTTCCCTGGCCCTGGTACTACGGGGTGGGCGTGCGCACCGATTTTCAGGGGATCGTTGGCCCGGTCACCAGCACCCAAGGGGTAATTGCCATTCCACTGGTGCAGGAAAAGCCTCTTTTTATTCCGTTGCTGGGGCCGGTGGGGCTGCAAGTGCCCTGCAAAAAGCTGGTCTTCAGCCTCAAAGATCCAGACACCTTCCTGGCCAACTTCAATCAGGGTCGCCCAGAGGTGAACGCCGGCCCGAAGAGTGTGGTGATTGAGTAGATGGGGATCCCTGTGAAACCTGAGAGACGGCGGCCTGTCAAGAGCCTACAGAGATCCCCCAGGGGTTGGGGTGACAGGCCCAGAAGCAACGCGGCTTATGCGACGCAAGCCCGGCAAGCCGGCATCCACCACCACCACACTGCCATCCGCTAAGACTACCAAGCCGGCAGGCTGCTCAAACCGGGCCACCGAGGTGGGGCCATCCTGCCAACCGCGCTGATTCTGTCCGGCCAAGGTGGAAACTTGTCCCCCAGGCTGAAGACGACGAATGCGATGGTTATCTCGGTCGGCCACCCAGAGGTTGCCTGCCGCATCGAAGGCCAGCCCCCCCAGGGTTTGAAAACGGGCCTCTGCCAGGGGGCCATCCCGATAGCCTGGCTCTGCCCCGGAGAGGGTGGTCACTCGTCCGCCAGCAGAGAGCCGGCGCAGGCGATGTCCATCGGCAATCCAGAGGTTCCCCTCCTTATCCACCGCCAGAGCCGTGGGCTGCAGGAGCTGGGCCTGTTCTGCTGGGCCATCGACGGATCCCGGCTGGCCGGTGCCGGCAACCGTGGTCACTTCACCTGCAGGGGTGATGCGGCGGATGCGGCGATTGGCGCGGTCGGCAACGTAGAGGCTGCCATCTGAACCCAAAGCCAGCCCAGATGGCTCCCGGAACTGAGCTCGGTCAAGCCCCCCATCTCGGTATCCGGCTATACAAGTGCCGGCAAAGGTGCTCACCTGTCGTTGCAGGTTGATATAGCGCAGGCAATGGTTGCCGCTGTCGGCCACCCACAATCCCCCCTTGGGATCCCAGAGCAGCCCCTGTGGGGAGTCAAACTGAGCTTGATTGGCTGCTCCGTCGCGGCGGCCTGCTTGGCCTGTGCCGGCCCAAACTTCCAATTCCCCCTCTGGAGACAGCCGGAAGATGCGGTGCTGGGCTCTATCGGCTAAATAGAAGGCTCCTTCAGGATCCACAGCAATGCCGCTGATTTGCTGCAGGTAGATCCTGGACTCGGTGCCGGTGTTATCAGGGGCGTTGCCGACAGGATCTGCCGCGGGCGAGGTGCGGCCATCCAGCAAAGTTTCCACCACCCAGGCCGATGCTGCCGGAGCAGTGGGGGTGGGAGAGGGGCTGGGGGAAGGAGTAGCGGCAGGCCAATCGTAGACCAGAGTGCCCAACCCTTGCCCGGAAGCATCCGCAACAGCAACCCAAACTGAGCCGGAAAGAGAAGAAGGCGGCATCACCACCAAACGGTCACCGCTGCGGGAGCGAATTTCCCCCCTCAGGATGCGCTCGGGATTGGCTGCTGCAGCAAAGAGAACTGTTTCCACCCGCTCCAAATTTTCCCCTGAGAGCAGCAACGGCTGGCCAAGGGTGGGCGCTGCCGAGCTGGTGTGCAGCAGCGGTACCCCCACCTCAGAGAGCACCAACATCGAAAGGCGGCGCTGGCGCTCTGTGTCTTGGGGAGGACGATTGACACTGCCAGAACTCCCAGAGCGGACAGAAAGGGTCAGGGATCCCTTCCCCTGCGCCAGAGTGGTGGATCCCCGATAGGCGATGGCGCTGAGCTCCGCTTCTCCGGCAGGGGGGTTGGTGAAGGTGAAGGTGGCCGGTTGCCCTGGGCGCAGAGGGGCAGTGGCGGTTTGGCGATAGGTGCCCAGGGTAATGCTCAGGTCGATCCCTTCCACCCCTGGCCAGGTGGGGGTGCGAGCCAGCCAGCGATCCACCTCTGAGGCCGGTAGCTGGGCCACCAGATCGGATCCCTGTTCCTGGAGCAGCAGAACGATGCGGTTGCTGGGCACCGACAAGCCGGCCTGACGCGCTTGCTCGAAAGTCAGAGAAAGCGGGGAGAGAGGGAGAGGAGTTGGGGTTGAAACCGGCTGTAGGGCCGCAGGGGGAAGAACGCTGGGAGACAGACTAGAAGAAGGAAACTCGCCACAGCCTGAGAGAGCCAGCACCAAGGCACTCAGCGCAGGCCAAGGTAGCGGTGTCAGGGAAGCCCGTCGTGGCATGATGCAGCTCATCCCCTCCCACAAACTGGGAAATGGCGGAAACCCAAACCCCCACGCTTACCTTCATCAGCGTACAAACCGGCGAGAATTGCCCAGCACCCTCTCTGCCGCAGGAGCCACCTCGACCAATGCCTTGGCCCCTGAACCGCATTCCTATTCATGACCAACCATCCTCACCCGCAGGTGAGTCGCACTCCTCACTCCATCTATCCTTACTCAAATCCCCACCGAAAGACCAGATAGCAGTTTCAGCGGCCAGGAAATCATCCAGGCCATAGCGGTAGCGCTGTAAGTCGATGCTGCCCGCGTTCGCCCGGTTCGGCTATAGAGTGGGGACAGGCCACTCTCGCGGATGAATCAAGTAGACGGTACCCCCGGAGTGCTCCAGCCACAACGACTCTAGCTGTTCGCGGCGGTAGGTACGGCGAACCTCTTCGTTGGTTTTGGCCGCCGGATCGTGGACGATGGGATCCCCATGGCTAAACTGCTCCGCACCGCTGCCGCGAGCAAACCCCACCAGCACCGCCAGATGGCCGTTGCTTCTGGGAATTGGCGCCCCTTCCAGTTCTCCCTCACCCCAAGCATAGCTGAGGACCACCGGAACCCCTGCCGCGATCCAGGCTTCTGCTTGGGCCAAGCTCTCCAGCCGCGCCACCACGCCGGACAAACCCTGCTCGGCAGCATGGGCGACGTTGAAAACCCAGTTGCCATGGCCGTCGTAGACCCGGTCGTACACACCGGCCACCGCTGCGCGCACCAACACCTCACAGGGGCGGGGATCCCGCTTCCAGTAGGCCATCACCATCGCCAAAGAGGTGGGGCTACACCAGACTTCTCCCCCATCGGGGTACACCATCTGGGAGCACCAAGGCAGATCCAAGATTTTGCCCCAGCGGCTGGGATCCCCAGGGGATAGGCGGCTGGGCCTGACCGGCTCGTTGGAAATGGCAACTGCCACCTGATCCACAACGGCAGAACGGCCTGGCTCTTGCGTGAACAGGCGCACCCTGACCTGGAAGGCTTCTGCTCCGTTGAGGGTATCCTTGAGCACCAGCAAGTCCGTGTACAGGTTGCCATCCTCATCCCCTTGTCCTTGCACTGAGTGGCTGGCCAGAGTCAAGGGATCCGCAGCCCATACCCCGCCGTGATACCACTTTGTCCAGCGGTCTGAAAGCTTGGCCCGAATCCACAGTTCCAACCAGGTGCCGGGGGGCGTGGTGGCATTCCAGGAAGCGATTGCCCCGACCATAGGGAAGCTGGTGGGGACTGCTGGGCTGGTGGCTTCTCCCACCCAGTAGGGGCCAAGGGGATAGAAAGGGCGCCCCCGTTCGCGTAAGCGGTGCGGAGCATTATCGCGTAAGCGGGACGGAGTCCTTAGCGCCACCTCAGGCTCTTCAAGGCTGACTTCTTGCCGCAAACCCTCTGGATCCAAGACCAATTGCCCTCGGGCGTTCAGGCAGATCCCTTGGGTTGACCAGTCCTGAAACCCCTGAGCTTCTCCTGCCCGCCAGCGCTGAAACCCGGTGCGATAGGTGGAGTGGGTCTGGGCTTGCATCGTCAAGAGTCCTGGAGAAGTTGGGACAGGCTGGGCCAACGTGGGCAACCCGAGCAAGAGCAGCACAACCCCACTGACCAGCCCAGGCAGCCCCTGCCGTTCGCGTAAGCGGGACGGAGTCCTTTAGCCACTGCCTTCTGCGAGCATTGTCCGCCTGCCTCCACTAATAGCGCGACACCGCCGGATGTCCACCAATGTACCAGCGCCAGGGGATCTCGGCTCCTTGGGTGATGCCGATGCGGGTGGTTTGGACGATGGACAACTGCGTTTGCCAAGAGGGGGATCCCTCCAGCCAAATGCCTTCCTGGCCGGCTTCCGCCCGCTCTAGCCGCCAGCCGTTGTGGGATCCGTCGATGCGCAGGGCTTGACAGAGCAGGCCCGGCCCCGCCGCCGCCCGTGCTGGCTGATTCTGTTTGTTGGCCGGGATCCAGTCTGGCAGGCGATCCAACTGAGCTGCCCGGATCAGAACCGCCGCCGGGATCCCTTCTGGCTCGGTAACGATATTTAGACAGTGGTAGAGGCCGTAGATGCGATAGATGTAGAGATGCCCTGGCGGGCCAAACATGACCTGGTTACGTTGGGTCTTGCGGCGGTAGGCATGGCAGGCCGGATCCCCAGCCGTGTAGGCCTCCGTCTCTACGATCTGGGCCCGCACCTGCAGCCCATCGGCAAATTGCCGCACCAGAACCATGCCCAGCAAGGCAGGTGCCACCAGCGGGGCCGGCTGGCTCAACCACTCCACAGCGTCCACGGCAGGCTTGGCAGCCCTCAGCCCCCAGCAACGGCAGGGACGATGCTCACCTCATCCCCATCTTGCAGAGGGGTGTCACATCCCTTGAGGAAGCGAATGTCTTCGCTGTTCACATAAAAGTTGACGAAGCGGCGCAATTCCCCCTTCTCATCGCACAGCCGCGCCTTAATCCCCGGACAGCGTTGTTCCAAAGCATCCAGCAATTCGCGGATGGTGGATCCCTCGCAATTCACCACCCCCTGATCCTGGGTGAGCACCCGCAGCGTGTTGGGAATCAGCACCTTGACTGCCATAGCCCAATGCCTCGTCCATTAACCAACATCAAAAAACTAGGGTAGCAGCACCCCATCGATGCCGTGAATCACGCCGTTGGAAACTGGAATATCCGCCAGGTTCACGTTAGCCCCGTTGACCCGGATGCTGCCATCGGATCCCACCTGCACCTGCAGCGGCAGCCCTGCCAAGGTGGTCAGAGTGGTCGATTGGCCGGGCCGCAGGTCAAACGAGGTAATCCGCCCCGGCACCACATGATACGTGAGAATGCGGGTGAGCTGAGCCCGGCTGGCCGGCTGCAACAGCGTCTCCACCGTACCCGGCGGCAGTTGCCCAAAGGCCACATCGGAAGGGGCAAAGACCGTGAACGGCCCCGGCCCTGCCAACGCCGTATTCAGGCCCGTCGCCCGCAAAGCTGCCGCCAGCGTCGAGTAGCTGCTGGGCAAAGTTTCCAGCTCAACGGCAATGGTGTTTAGCCCTTGAGGCTGGGCCGCAGGAGCAAAGACAAGCGGGGCCACTACAGCCGCCAACGGGATCCAACGGCGAACAAGGCGTTGAACAGAAGGAAAGATAGGCATTGTGCAAAGCTCCTGAGCCAATAGGTCTACGCCAGGGATCTTAACAGTTCTTCATTAAGATTCTGCTAAGAGGCAATGGAGAGGGTCTTCCCTGCAAACCGAGTTCATACTGATGCCTCCTGCCAGTCCAGCCGCTCCAGGGTGCGGGCCCGCTCCAAAGCCTGTTCAAAGCTCTCCAGCCTGGGCGAGATCACCAGCGGATGGCCTACGTGGGGTTGAACCGCCTCCTGGGTCTTCAGGCCGTTGCCGGTAATGTAGGCTACTGTAACCGCCTCCGGATCGATTTGACCGGATTCTGCCAGGTGTTTGAGCACGGCAATGGTGGTGCCGCCGGCGGTTTCGGTGAAGATGCCTTCGGTCTCGGCCAGGAGCTTAATGCCGGCGATGATCTCGGGATCCGTGGCCGTTGCGATCTGCCCACCGGTTCTGCGGGCAATGTCCAGGGCGTAGATCCCGTCGGCAGGGTTGCCGATGGCGATGGATTTGGCGATGGTATTGGGCTTAACCGGAGTGACAAAATCCCGTCCCTCGCGGAAGGCTTGGGCAATGGGCGAACATCCCTGCGCCTGGGCGCCGTGGAAGGTGACCGGCTTATCCGCCACCAGCCCCACCTTCACAAACTCCTGGAAGCCTTTATAAACCTTGGTGTACAGGGATCCCGAGGCCAATGGGATCACCACCTGATCCGGCAGTTGCCAGCCCAGTTGCTCCACCACCTCGTAGGCCAGGGTTTTGGAGCCTTCCGAGTAGTAGGGGCGCAGGTTGATATTGACGAAGCCCCAGCCGTAGCGATCCGCCACCTCGGCGCAGAGGCGGTTCACCTGGTCGTAGTTGCCCTCCACCGCCATGACGGTGGGGTTGTAAATCAGGGATCCCAGCACTTTGCCCGCTTCTAAGTCCGCCGGGATGAAGATGGTGCAGTCCAAGCCGGCGTGGGCGGCAATAGCAGCGGTGGAGTTGGCCAGATTGCCCGTGCTGGCGCAGGAAACGGTGGTAAAACCCAGCTCCTTGGCGCGGGTCAGCGCCACCGACACCACCCGATCCTTGAAGCTAAGGGTGGGCATGTTGACGGCATCGTTCTTGATGTAAAGATTTTTTAACCCCAGCCGCCGACCCAGCCGCTCCGCCTTAACCAGCGGGGTCATGCCGGTGCCCACATCGATGGGCTTTTCAGAAGTTACTGGCAGAAAAGGCCGATAGCGCCAGATAGACAGCGGCCCAGCTTGGATGCTCTGCCGGCTGACGCTGTGCCTCAGCCAGTCGTAGTCATAAGCCACTTCGAGGGGGCCGAAACACAGCTCACAAACATGCTTGGCGACCGGCTCATACTCGGCGCCACACTCCCGACAGCGCAAACGGCTGAAGCCCACCTTGGAGCTGTGCAAGGCAGAGGCCAACGGGGAATCGGCAGGGCTGAGCGGGTGTTGCGAAAGGGTTTGGGACATGGGCAGCCTCAAGGTGAAGGAAAGGGTGGGCGCTGGATTGAACTTACCTATCGTTGGGGGGAATCTTATCACCCGCAATCTGCCGCGTCAACTAAACCCGACTAAAATGGTCTGGATTAGATCCGGTTGAGGATAATGGAATCGGTGCTTGGCTCTCTCAGGCGGGCTGTCTGGTGTTTGTATGAGCCGCAACATCCCTTGGGCGACTCTGCCCTTTCCTCTGGGATCCCCTGCTATCGGCAGCCTTGGGGGAGCTGATCCCAGCGCCCTGAGGTCTCTTCAACTCTTCAATCAGGTGACTTAGGCTGGGAACTGAGCCTCTACCCAACTTTATTTCCCAGGGCAACAGAAAACTTTCCCTACTGCTCTGCCTGCCTCAGGCCGGTCGCAAATAACCCTATCCGTTGCCGCCATCGCTAAGCTGGATAAGCGAGCTGAAATAACCTGAAAATTAAAAGACCGGGGATCCCGGCTATTCATTTTGGAATTGCCACCCTATGCTCAGAGTTGGACGGGACAGCATTGATTTTCTCGATCACTACGATGTGGTGGTGGTCGGCGGGGGGCACTCCGGCTGCGAGGCAGCGTTGGCAGCAGCGCGGCTGGGCTGTAACACCCTCATGCTGACGTTGAATCTGGACAAGATCGCCTGGCAACCCTGTAACCCTGCCGTCGGCGGCCCGGCCAAATCGCAGCTGGTGCACGAAATCGATGCCCTCGGCGGCGAGATGGGCAAAGTTACCGACCGCACCTATTTGCAAAAGCGGGTGCTCAACCGTTCGCGGGGGCCGGCGGTGTGGGCGCTGCGGGCGCAAACCGACAAAAGGGAATATGCGCGGGTGATGCGCTCGGTGGTGGAAAACCAGCCTAACCTGACGATTCGCGAGGGCACTGTCACCGATTTGGTGTTGGGGCGCAACGACGAGGTGGTGGGCGTGGTCACCCATTTCGGCACCATCTTCGGCTGTCGGGCGGTGATCCTGACCACCGGTACGTTTTTGGGGGGGCGCATCTGGATTGGTCGCCACTGGCAAGCTGCCGGACGGGCAGGGGAATTTGCCGTGGAAGGGCTGACCGACACCCTGCGCCAACTGGGCTTTGAAACGGGCCGGCTGAAAACCGGCACCCCTGCCCGCGTGGATCGGCGCAGCGTGGATTTTTCGGTCATGGAGCGGCAACCGGGGGATCCCGATGTGCGCTGGTTTAGCTTCGACCCCGAGGTGTGGGTGCCAAGGGAGCAGATGGATTGCTACTTGACCCGCACCACCCCAGAGACCCACCGCATCATCCGGGAAAATCTCCACGAAACCCCCGTCTATGGCGGCTGGGTAGAGGCCAAAGGGCCCCGCTATTGCCCCAGCATCGAAGATAAAATTGTCCGCTTTGCCGACAAGGAAAGCCATCAGATTTTTATCGAACCGGAAGGGCGGGATCTGCCGGAGCTCTACATCCAGGGGTTCTCCACGGGGATGCCTGAGAAAATCCAGATCCAGATGTTGCGCTCCTTGCCTGGCCTGGAGCGGTGCGTCATGCTGCGGCCTGCCTATGCGGTGGAATACGACTATCTGCCGGCCACCCAGCTCTACCCCACTCTGATGACCAAAAAGGTGCAGGGGTTGTTTTGCGCCGGCCAGATCAACGGCACCACCGGCTACGAAGAGGCGGCAGCTCAGGGGCTCATAGCCGGGATCAACGCCGCCCGCCTGGTTCAAGGCAAGCCCCTGGTCACCCTGCCGCGGGAGTCCAGCTACATCGGCACCCTCATCGACGATCTCTGCACCAAAGAACTGCGGGAGCCCTACCGCATGCTCACCAGCCGCTCCGAATACCGCCTCATCCTGCGCTCCGACAATGCCGACCAACGGCTCACCCCCCTGGGGCGAGAATGGGGCTTGATCGATGACCGGCGCTGGGCCCTGTTCCAAGCCAAGCAAGCCCGTATCGCAGCCGAAATTCAACGGCTGGAAACGCAGCGGGTGAAGGCCCACGACCTGGCCGGCATCCAACTAAGCCAACTGACGGGGCAGGGGATCAAGGGATCCGCCACCCTGGCCGAGATCTTGCGCCGCAACCAGATTCACTACTCCGATCTCCTGGAACTGGGGCTGGGGGATGCGGAGCTGGATCCCTTTGAGCAGGAGGCGGCAGAGATTGCCGTCAAATACAGCGGCTACATCCAGCGGCAGCAGAGCCAAATTGAGCAGGTGAGCAAGCAGTACCACCGCCCTCTGCCCCCCGATCTGGACTACCACTCCATCCCCACCCTCTCCAAAGAGTCGCGGGATAAGCTCTCGGCGGTGCGCCCGCTAACCGTGGGCCAGGCGGCCCGCATCGGCGGTGTCAACCCCGCCGACATCAACGCGCTGCTCATCTACCTGGAAGTGAGGCAACGTCAGAGGACGGCTGCGGCAGATCCCGTCTGTTCTTCTGTATGAGCTCCGCCCCCACCCAGGTAGAGGGAAGGGATCCCTTCCAGGGGCAGGCGAGAGGCCACCCCCAGCTCCAGCGGCGAGACCTCCCCTCTCAGCCAATGGCAGAGACCAGCCGCCCCGATCATGGCCGCATTGTCGGTACAAAGGGCAATCGGCGGGATCACCACCCGCAACCCCTTTTGCCGGGCTGCTTCCCTGAGGCGGGCCCTCAGCTCCCGATTGGCAGCCACCCCTCCGGTCAGCAGCAGTGTCGAGAGGCCCAGCGCTTCGGCACAGGCCACCGCTTTTTGGGCAAGTGCACCGGTCAGGCGGGCTTGAAAGCTGGCGGCAATATCGGCAATGGGCAACTCCTGGCCCTCTTGCCGCAACTGCTGTACTAGGCGCAACACCGCCGTTTTTAGGCCACTGAAGCTGCTGTCGTAGGGATGATCCACTTTGCCCTCTGGCAGCGGGAACCGCTCTGGATCCCCCTGCTGGGCCCAACGGTCGATCTGCGGCCCCCCCGGGTAGCCCAGCCCCAACAGCCGCGCCACCTTATCAAATGCCTCGCCGGCAGCATCGTCGCGGGTGCGGCCCACCGTCTGGTAGTCCCCGTAGTCCTTCATCCAAATCAGGCTGGTATGGCCTCCCGATACCAAAAGGCATAGGCAGGGGGGGCGCAAATCGGGCTCTGCCAAGAAGCCGCTGAAGAGATGGCCCTCCAGATGATGCACCCCGATCAGGGGCTTGTCGTAAAGCAAAGCCAGGGTCTTGGCCCCCATCAGCCCCACCAGCAGGGATCCCACCAGGCCCGGCGCACAGGTTACGGCAATGGCATCTACCTCGGCCACCTCCAATCCTGCCTGTTGCAGAGCCCTCTCCAGCACAAAGGGCAAGGTTTCTACATGCTGACGAGAGGCCACCTCCGGCACCACCCCCCCGTAAGCAGCATGAAGGTCGATTTGGCTGGCCACCACGGAGCTGAGCTGCCGTGGGGCAAACCCCGGCCAGGCTGCATCCGCCGCCACCACAGCCACAGCCGTTTCGTCACAACTGGTTTCGATGGCAAGGACGCGGGGCATGGGAGAGCAAGCTGGGGAAAGGAATAGGAAAGCCTTGGGATCCTTAAATTAAGAATTGTGTGAGCTAAAACTCAGGATCCGTCGGGGCGAGGCGCTCAGGAGTATGATACTAACCGTTTAGTGCCTGTTGCTGCACTTAGCATCCCTTAGCATTTGGACAGATCCTAGACCCCTACCTCAAGGACACATCCTGCTATGCGAACCTTTTTAAGCCTTCTTTTGGCCCTTTGCATCGCGCTTGGCCTCGCCCAATCTGTGCAGGCAGAGCCCTTGATCGGTCTGAAACCTTGCAGCGAAGTTCCCGCCTTTCAGGCCCTGATGAACGAACGCCTGAGCAGCCTAGAGGAGAAGATCCTCAACGCCAGCCCTGCTATGGCCCCTGTTTACCAGCAAAAGCTGGCCCAAACCAGCAAGCGCTTTGAGCGCTACAGCAAGCTGCTCTGCGGCGAAGAGGGCCTGCCCCACCTGGTTACGGATGGTCGGTTGAACCATGCGGGCGAGTTTCTCATCCCCGGCTTGCTTTTTCTCTACATCGCCGGTTGGCTGGGCTGGGCAGGGCGCTCTTATCTGATTGCCGTGCGGAATAGCGACGAACCGGAGATGAAAGAAAGCATCATCGACGTTCCCTTGGCGCTGCGCTGTTTCCTCACGGCTTTGGCTTGGCCTGCTGCTGCTTTCAAGGAGATTGCCAGCGGCGAAATTCAAGAGCCGGAAGCGGCTGTGCCCATCTCGCCCCGCTGAGGAGCTGAGCCCGGCTTTCTAACTCGATTTATTTAACTTTTGAGAGGCGTCTATGGCTGATTTCACCAAGTTTCTCACCACTGCTCCGGTGGCATTTATCCTGTTTTCCAGCTTTGTTTTTGCCCTGTTCATCGAGATCAATCGCTTCTTCCCCGACATTTTGACGTTCTGAGTGTAGGCCAGGGATCCCCAGCGCAACCTACGCCCGGTGGGATCCCTGCTTTTTTAGGCTTTTTTCCATCCTCCTTTGAACTGGACACAGAGTTGCTGAAATGGTCGAACCCAATGCCGATCCTGCTCCGTTGAATAGGTTGAACATGAATAAGGGATACGTCACCGTCCCTGAGGGAGATCCGCAAATTGGGGATCTCTGGACACCGATCAACCACGCGCCTGTTGTCCGGCTGTTGATCGACTGGCTGCCCATCAACCGACCGGGATTGAGTTCCATTTGGCGGGGCTTGGAAATCGGTATGGCCCACGGCTATTGGCTGGTAGGCCCCTTTGCCAAGCTGGGGCCGCTGCGCAACGAGCCCATCGGTCTGCTGAGCGGCTTTTTGGGAGCCTGTGGCCTGATCTTGATTCTGACGGCGGCCCTTTCTCTCTACGGCACTGTCACTTCGCAGCGCAACATAGGGCCGGTAGGGGGATCCCAATCTTGGAGCGAATTGGCTGCCGGCTTCTTGGTAGGGGGCATGGGGGGGGCGGTCGTCGCCTACCTGCTTTTGCTGAATGCAGATCTCCTTGTCCCCGCATCTTAACTGGAGCTATTGGCCATCCGTTGGATCATCCACAACGTCTTTAATCGCTTCTCGAGCATCCTCGACTCCAGGGTGGGTGGCTGCCTTTGTTTGCTCGGCCTTACCTTCCAGCCTTTCACGCTGATCGCTGGCCAGCTCACCCACAATTTCTTGGATTTTGCTCTCCAGATTCTTGGCAGTAACTCCAACTGGCTTTTCAAGGCTCATAACATCAGCCCCTTAACCGGCTTTGCCCTGTCTACTCGATAGCACCTTTTCTCTCTGGGCCTCGTGATCCAAATCACCTGCAAGGGGGGAAAGAGCGCGAGTCAGGCTAGCAGACCAGAGGAAGCTTGTCTTAGCATGGACTGAATCCTGCAATGAGCCGATGACAGCGGTTCTAGACATTTTTTCTGCCTATCTTTCGTGAGCTGCTGTGAACGATCTGCTGTTCGAGCCCACTTCCGAAAGGCCCTCCTTGGCCGAGATTCGCCGCCTATCGCCCGCAGCCTTGGCCTACTTGGGAGACGCCATTTACGAACTGCATGTGCGGCGGCAACGGCTATTTCCTCCGGATCGACTGGAGCGCTATCATCAGCAGGTGGTGAGGCGGGTGCGCGGCTCGGCTCAGGCTAAGCTGCTGTTGGCCCTGTTGCCCCATCTCAACCCCGAAGAGCAGGAAATTGTCCGCTGGGGTCGCAATGGCTGCGGTCGCCCACCCCGGCATCTGCCTCTGGCCGATTACCAAAACGCCAGCGGCCTGGAAACAGTTCTGGGCTATCTCTACCTGGCCAATCCCGAACGGCTGCGCCATATCCTCGCCCTCACTGATGTTTTGGCTGAGACCCTAGGCGAGTGGGAAGGTTAGGATAGTCTTTCCGTCTTTCCATCTTCCACGCCCATGCCCAAGACTTCTCAGCGCAAACCTGCTTCACGGCTGTCTCGCTCGGGCAAACTGCAGCCGCGAAGGGCAGGGCAATCCGTTAGCAAGCGGGTACAGCGGCCCAAACGCCGAGACGGGGATCCCAAGCTTGCCACCCAAGAGGCTCCGGTGAAGCCGATCCGCCGCAACGCACAGCGGCAGTGGCCCCAGGGCAAGGTGGCTCCTCAACCAGTAGGCGAGCTGGATCCCGGCCTCTCTACTGGCGAGACAGGGATCTTGCCAGGGGAAGTTCAGCCTCAGGCCGACGGGAATCCGCAGACCGAGCTGGAGCAAGAGATTATCTACGGTCGCCAGACAGTACTGGCTGCTTTGAAAAGTCAAGCCACCCTCAATCGGGTTTGGATCTTGCCGAAGTTGCGCTACAGCCCCCAATTTTTGTCTCTGTTGGAAGAAGCCAAAGCGCGGGGCACCGTTATCGACGAAGTGTCTCCAAAGCGGCTGAACGCCCTCACGGCTGGCGCCAACCACCAGGGTATCGCTGCCCAAGCCACGCCTTATCAGTACGTGGCCCTGGAGGATTTGGTGGAAAGAAGCCGGCAGGCCAGCCCCAATCCAGTGCTGGTAGTCCTAGACGGGATCCAGGATCCCCATAACTTGGGAGCCATTGCCCGTAGTGTGGAGGCTTTTGGCATGCAGGGGATGGTGATCCCACAACGGCGGGCAGCAGGGGTAACCTCGACGGTGATGAAGGTAGCGGCGGGAGCCCTCTCCACCTTGCCGGTGGCGCGGGTGGTGAATTTGAATCGGGCTTTGGAATACCTCAAAGAGCAGGGGTTTTGGGTTTATGGCACCACCAGCCGAGGGACTGACCTCATCTATAGAGCCGATTTTCAACGGCCCATTGCCTTGGTGGTGGGATCCGAGGGGGAAGGGATTAGCCTGCTCACACAGCGCCATTGTGACCAACTGCTGTCCATTCCCTTGGCAGGCCGTACTGAAAGCTTGAATGCTTCTGTGGCCGCCGGCATTGCCCTCTACGAAATCCACCGGCAGCGCTCTCCCCACCACCTCAAACGCCCTGAGGTTGATACATTCCTCAACAAATCGTCAATAAAAGTAGTAGAATCTAGGGGATTGCAAAAGGACATCCAATGATTGCTAGACTTGATAATGGGGGATGGATCCCGTGAGCAACCTTTTGGCCAATCTGTTGGATAAGCTGCGCGGCCTATCGGTCTGGATCGAGATCACCACCGAGGACTGCACCTACTACTACGGCCCCTTCTCCGATGAAGCCGAGGCAGAGCGGCTCAAAGGCCACTACATCGCCGACCTGCAAAAGGAAGGAGCCAAAAAGATCCAGGCTCTGGTGAAGAAAATGCGCCAGCCACAGTCTCTGACGGTGACCCGTACCCCGTCGGGAGCCTGTTCCTGATGTCTGCTACGGCTTATCAAGTAACCCTTCATCACCGCGGCCAAACCTACCGCTTCCCTGCCTCTGCGGATCAGACGGTTTTACAAGCTGCTCTTGAACACGGGATAGAGCTACCTTCCTCTTGTCAGGCGGGGGTTTGCACCACCTGTGCGGGGCGGCTGAAGTCGGGATCTGTGACTCAGACAGAGGCAATGGGGATTGGGCCAGAACTGCAGGCCCAAGGGTTTGTGCTGCTGTGTGTAGCCTATGCTACCTCCGATTTGGAGGTGGAGACCGATCAAGAGGAGGAGGTTTACCGTTTGCAGTTTGGCTCCTAACCGTGCCGGATTTCTGTTCAGGTCTACTTGTTAGCTTATGGGGGTGTGGGGGTAGCTAAGCCCCGCACTGTAGCCGTAGGGTCAGTGCCGGGATACAGATACCCCCATATGGTGTATGATAGGAGTAGTTGCACAAAACGGCTTTTGCCGGAATCTGGTGCAACTACGCGGTAGGACATTCCGTGTCTGCTCGTGGAGGGTTCTTGCGTAGGCTCCCCGATGAAGCGAGAAGCCCGCTCCGTACTGCCAGCAGTCGGGGTCGGGAGTATGTCACTAGGTGTTGTAGTCATTTCGATTCAAACTAGGACACTGTACCCACAACTAAAACCTTGGTCGCGTCTTCGCGTCAGCGTTGCGGAGCAATAGCGTTGCGGAGCAATAATGCAGGGGCCCAAAAGGTTTTTCTCAGTAGCCCGGCTGTCTCAGCCTAATCTGAAAATACTACATTAGTTTATATTGTTGGATTCTTAGTGTTAGAAGTTATCGCAAGTAAGTCTGTTTCCTTGGCGAGATCAGTTCTCGACTCCTGTGAAGTTGCATTTGTTGCACCTATCTCTGCCGTTGAGCTCGCCTCTCTCTGCCCCGCAACTGGAGCAATCCCTCTGTCAGCAAGTTGACCGGGAGCTGGGCCAGCCGGCTCGGCTTCTGCGCTGGAGCTTGACGGCGGTGGAAGGGAATCAAGCCTGGGTTGAGGTGGTCGCCACCACTGATGAGGGCTACTCGGATTTAGACTAGGACAACTCACTCTTAGTCAGCTTCTTGACAGACGTCTGCAAGAGTTTTCCCAATACCCCAGTGGTCTCAGACCAATCGAGAACCAACAGTTTCATTGCTACGTTAAAGAGATGGTTCATATTGATTGATGGAAATGGCTATCGGTACCCTTGCCCATTTTTGTCGTTTGGCCAATGTCTGTCTCTGCATCTGAACCAACTCCGGCTCCACTGCTGGCCGAGCAGCACCCCCCTGTCGCCCTCACCATCGCTGGATCCGACAGTGGTGGAGGGGCAGGGATCCAAGCGGATTTGCGCACCTTTGCTTTCCAACGGGTACACGGTACCTCTGCCTTGACCTGCGTGACTGCCCAAAATACCCTTGGGGTGAGCCGGGTCGATGCGCTGCCCCCCGAAGCCGTGGCCGCCCAAATTGAGGCCGTGGTGCAGGATATCGGGGTGCAAGGGATCAAGACGGGCATGTTGCTGAATGCCGAGATCGTGCTGGAGGTAGCCCGTCAGGTGGAGCGCTGGGCGTTGCGGCCTCTGGTGGTGGATCCGGTGATGGTGTCCCGCACGGGAGCGAAGTTGTTGGCAGATGAGGCCATTCAGGCCATCCGCGAGCGGCTGATCCCCTTGGCCCAGGTGCTGACCCCCAATCGCTATGAGGCGCAAATTTTAACGGGGCTGGAGCTGCAGTCCCTGGCAGATATGCAAACGGCGGCCCAGCAGATTCACGCCTTAGGCTGTGGAGCGGTGTTGGTCAAAGGTGGGGGTATGCCGGGGGAACTGCAGGGGGTGGATGTGTGGTTCGATGGCGAGCGACTGGAAGTGCTGAAAACAGAGCGGATCCCCACCCGCCACACCCACGGCACCGGCTGTACCCTCTCGGCGGCCATTGCAGCACAGATGGCCTGGGGCAGGGATCCCTTGGCGGCCACGGTGGCGGCCAAAGCCTATGTAACAGAAGCGCTGCGACATCCTTTGGCCATCGGGTCAGGGCAGGGGCCGGTGGGGCACTTCTACCCGCTTCTGTCCGGGATTGGCAAACCTGTGCCATAAGAGAGAGGTCACTCTCTCTGGCTGCTATGGCTAGCCCGTCGAATCTTTCTCAGAAGGGATCCCTGCCCAAATGGCGGTTTTGGCTACCCCTACTGCTGCAGCTGGGTATCGTTCTGCTGATACCGGCTCGGCAAGCGTTGACCCTCGCTGTCGGAACCACGATCTACCTGCAAACGGCCCCCGTGGATCCCTATGACCTTTTGCGGGGCCGGTACGTGACCTTGGGCTACGTCGTCGCTCGACGCTCCACCCTAGAGCAACTGCCGGGTTGGTTACCTGATTTGGAGACGCCAGGGATCCTTTATCTGCGCTTAGCTCCCCCCGCAGGGGATCCCACTCAACCTTGGCGAGCAATCGGTGTCAGCCGGGAGATGCCCAAAGATTTGCAGCCTGAAGAGAAAGTGCTGCGAGGCTGGTTTGACGGGCAGCAGCTCAAGTTGGGAATCGAAGAATTTTTTATTCCCGAAGCGATTGGAGATGCCTTGGAAGAGGATATTCGGCGTTACCCTGAAGCCACGCGGGCAGAAGTGAAAGTGGATCCCTGGGGCAAGGCAGCATTGGTTGGCCTCTGGGTAGGGGAGCATCGGTACTAAGTGCTCATTCTGCCCGGCTTTAACGCTTTAACAATTAATCACCATATTCTGACATCCGAACCCGAAGGAGAGCCGGAAAACTGAATGGGGCAGGGATCCCTATCACTTGCCCCTCGAAACCCTGAAGATGGCGAGAACCGGAGCTGTGCCATTGAGGAGCTTGCTAAGTGCTGCACAGCCTTGCTCACACCTGAATTAGGGTCATCCCAATTGGGTCAAACTTCTTCAGCTAGAAATCGCAGGAGCCCCGCACTGTACCCGTAGGGTCAGTGTCGGGAGGAATGCGGAAGTCACAATAGAACCATGACCCAAGTCCTGACCGTATCCTGCAAGCTCAAGGTGTCCCCGTCGCAAGCCGCCAAATTGGACGCGACTTTGGAGGCTTTTGGCCAAGCCTTGAATTGGGTCAACCAGAACACGCCGGAGAAAGTCGTCAACGCCGTTAAGCTTCAGTCTCTGTGCTACCGCGAAATCCGCGCCCGGTTCGACTTGTCCAGTAACTTGGCAAGGACTACGTCCCGCTTACGCGACCAGCAGGTCTGCAGACGGCTGGCCGGCGCCCGTAAAGTTGCCCAACAGAAAAACCGCCCCGTCAAAGCGTTCAAGGGTGGCTTCGCTACCTACGATGCACGTATCTTTTCGTTCCGCGAGAAAGACTGGACGGTGTCGCTGACCACGGTGGAGGGTCGGGAGCGCTTTGAGCTGGCGATTGGCCGCTACCAGAGAGAACGGCTGGCGGGCTCCAATCCCAAATCGGCCACTCTGGTCAAGCGTAAAGACGGCTCCTACTCTATTCAGATCTGTGTGGAAGCGGAGCCATCCCCACCGCAACGCACGGGTAGAGTGCTGGGGGTGGACTTGGGAAGGACAGATATTGCCCATACGTCAGAGGGGGATAACTGGAATGGACAGCAGTTGAACCGAGTCCGAGACCACTACTCCAAGCTGAGGGCGGCACTCCAGCGCAAAGCCAGTAAGGGCACACGCAGTTCGCGGCGCAGATGCAGAGAACTGTTGCAACGGCTGTCTGGCAAGGAGAGGCGCTTTCAGTCGCGTCAGCGTTGCGTAGCAAAAACGTGGGTCAATCATCGCATCTCTAAAGCTATTGTCTCTAGGGCAAAAGCTACCAACAGCGCTATCGCCCTGGAAGACCTGACAGGGATCCGGGAGCGCATCAACCAACAACCCCGCAGTAAAACTGAACGGCGCAGGGCCAACAGTTGGGCGTTTTATCAACTCCGTCAATTTTTGGAGTACAAGGCTCTGCGTGCAGGGGTTGCTTTGATTCTGGTGCCGCCTGCCTACACGTCGCAGACCTGCCACCGGTGTTTGCACATTCATCCCGACCCTGCGCAATCCTACCGCAGTGGAAAGAAGTTTAAGTGTGGACACTGTGGATGGGAAGGGGATGCGGATTTGAATGGTGCGAATGTGATTGCGCTTTTGGGGGCTGCTGTAAACCAGCCTAGAGGTTCGTGGTTGGCTTGCCAACTGCAGGGCTACCGAAAGCCCGCTCCGTACCGCTTCAGCGGTCGGAGTCGGGTAGTTTACGTTTTCACTTCCGAATCTCTCCTATCCAACAGGTTTTGCAACCACACCTGAATATCCCGCAGGCTCTCCGGGGAAACTTCATGGCCCATCTCGTACTCGCGATAGGTAAAGTTCAGTGGCAGCGGGGCAAAATAATCCCGGATCTGACGGCCAAAAGCAATCGGCAAAACAGCATCAGCAGTGCCATGAACCACCAGGATGGCCAGGTGTTTCATCCGCTCCGGCTCCACCGCCTCGGCCAGGATCTCTGGAGATAGGCGCCCACTCATTGCCACCACCCCCGCCAGCTTCTCCGGCTGGGTCAGAGCCAAGTACAGGCTCATGATCGCCCCCTGGCTAAACCCCAGCAAATACACCTGCCTGGGATCCAGGGCAATACCCGGGATCCCACTGGGCAGCGTCTGTTCTAGAAAGCGGCTCAGGAGCTGGAGGCTATTGCGCGCTTGCTGGGGATCCCCCACCAGCCCTTCTGGCGTCCAGGCCATTTCAAACCAGGCAAACCCGCCCACACTCCAAGGAATAGGGGCTCTCAAGCTAATCACCGCCAACCGGGGATCCAGATAGGGGGCCAACTGGAACAAATCCCCCTCGTGGCTGCCGATCCCGTGCAGCATCACCAACACAGGTGCGGATCCCAAGCCGACCTGTCGAGGCGGCTGAAAGCGGTAGGTGAGGGGCAAAGAAGAAGGCACGCAGCGGATCCTCAAAGGCGGAGACAAGGTATGGCCGGCCTACGCCCAATCCTGGGGCTGGCGGAGCACCTGGTAGAGCTTAGCTTCCCACGTGTCCGGCTGGGGCTCGTAGCCATATTCCCAGCGCACCAATGGCGGCAAAGACATCAAGATCGACTCGGTGCGGCCCTGGGTCTGGAGTCCAAAGATCGTGCCGCGGTCATAGACCAAGTTGAACTCCACGTAGCGCCCGCGACGATAGAGCTGGAATTGCCGTTCTCTCTCCCCCCATTCCATCCCCTGCCGCCGCTCCACAATCGGCACATAGGCCGGCAAGAAGGCGTCGCCACAGGTTTGCACCAACTGGAAAAGATGTTCCCAACTGCGGGATCCCACCCGCACCTGTAACGATGGTGGCTCAGAAGCCAGTTGTTCGGGATCCCCTTCCGCCTGGCCTTCAGGCCGATAGAGCAGCCCAGGGCGTTCATCCTGATAGTCGAAGAAAATGCCGCCAACGCCGCGCGCCTCGCCGCGATGAGGTAGGAAAAAGTAGCGATCGCACCAGATCTTGAAAACCGGGTAGTAGGCGGGATCCAAGCGGTCACAGGCTGCCTTGAGGGTGCGGTGAAAATGGGCCGCATCCTCCTCAAACAGGTAATAGGGGGTGAGATCCATCCCGCCCCCAAACCACCAAACCGGCCCCGCCTCGAAATAGCGATAGTTCAGGTGTACCGTCGGCACATAGGGGTTGCGAGGATGCAACACCATAGAGGTGCCTGTGGCGTAGAAAGGATGCCCTGCCGCTTCTGGACGCTGCTTCAGAATCGAAGGGGGCAGATGGGACCCGAACACCTCGGAAAAATTGACCCCCCCCTGCTCAAACACATCTCCCTGCTGAATGACCCGCGAGCGCCCACCCCCTCCTCCAGGGCGTTCCCAACGGTCTTCCCGAAACTTGGCTTTTCTGTCCAGGGCCTCCAGACGGGCACAGATGTCATCTTGTAGGCGCTGCATGAATTGGCTCACCTGTTGACGGGCATCCACTGGCAGCGCTGTAGGGCTTGAGGCCAGCATCATAGTCTTCCAATCTCTCGAAACTCGACAAAAACCTCTCCAGCCCCCATCAAACCTCTCAGACTGGGAGAGCCGAACTGCCAAACTGAAGAGTTCTAACCTGGCCGGGCAAGAAACTCCCTGGAAATCCAGGCCGCTCTTGGATCTTACGTGGGAACCGCCTCATAGGGACGAAGTCGCGCCCATTTGTTCCGTTCCTCGCGAAAGCTCTGGCAGCCCACCACATCCCATTCCATCTCGGTGCCCCCATTGCGGATATTGACATTGATCTGGGGGCCCTGCGGCTCAAAATCCGGCGTCAGTGTGAGATGAGGTTGCTGATGCTGCGCTTCCACGGCATGGTAGGTGGTACAGCGATCCACGTAGTAGCAGTGAATACAAATACACATGGCTGCTGCCTGCAAGAAACGGTTCCCAATCTTGAGGGTAGCATCCTGCCTCCTTCCAGACGGCGGATCCCCTCTTTCTCAGCCGATTCTTGAGATATTTCTTAGCAAAGAGAGGCATCTCCTCGTCTCTCGTCTAAAATCTCGACATATTTCTCAGGATGGGGCTTGATCTGTCCTTAGGATCGAACCATCCAGGCTATCCAGAGGAACTGCCATGAACACCCACACCCGCTACCGCTTCACCTGCACCCTCTCCTTTGGAGATATCTACGGCCAGATCATCGTTTGGCTGATTGTCATCTTTGCCAGCTTGGCCGCTGCCCTCTCCCTGATGAATAGCCCCCTCTACGCTTTTCTCACCATTGCTCTGATTTTGGTGATCTCCCTGCCTTTCCTGCTCTTCGCCTTCGTGACCACCCTGCTCAATCACATCGAGTTTGCCGTTGTCCCTCCTGAGGAAGAGGAAAATCGCGCTGCTGCTGCCGCTAAGTCGCCCGTGGCCGTCAGTTAGAAACAACTGGCAGTCGGTTGGCGCTTGTCGGATGGATCCCTTGCCCCAAAGACACCTGTGCTGAGTTAAAAAAACCTTGGCTCTCTTGGTCTAGCGCTTGAGTTGGCCCCTGCAAGGCGAGCAAGCGGGTAGCCTTTTATTGGCATTTTATTGGCAATTGTTTTACCAAAGAATTGGGTCTAAAGCCCTGCCGTTCACGGCAGCTTTTGTGCTGTACTCTAGACCAGTAGTAGAGTAGTCAACCACTTAAAAAACCCGGTAGTCCGGCGACTACGCAAGCAACCTGAATAGGTTTTGCCCTTTCTCTTCAACGGTACTTAGGGCAGAAGGGAACTGCCCCGCTTGGGGAGATGGGCACCGCTGTCGTAAAGGGGCAACCCGATACGGCAAGTGCTGTCTTGGAACCAAGAGCCAGAATCCTCTGCCTTTGGGCAGGGGAGTATGGTGACATCCTCCCGGCGCTCGTCCTGTGGACAGAGCGCGGGCCACCCTTCCCGTCAGCAGGACGGAGTCCTTACCTCGCGGTCGGGCATTCCTGCCCCACGCCACTTGTCTGGGTCTACAACCCCCGACAGACCGACTGAACAGGCAGTTTCCCTTCCCCAGCCTCCCTGGCTACTGCCAGCTCGCAAAACAAGTCTAATCCCAGGGAACGGTGCATCGGCAGACAGGATGGACTCCTGCACCCAGGAACCCCTGTCCACCGGCCAAGAGCAAGATGCTATCCACTCGTTGATTTCCGGCAAAGTGTAGTTGTATACGCGCCGGCCAATCTCCAGCCACGCCAACAGCAAGGCCTCCGTCCCGCTGACGCGAGCGGCTTGTTGGGAGGCATCTGGATCAATCCGGTGCTTGTAGGTTACACCAGCATAAGTAGGTTTTGCTACAGATTTCGCTCAGGGGTATGGTGGGGATCCCTGTATCCCGGTGCTTACCCTGCGGGTAGAGCGCAGGACTGATTGCCCCCGCACCACCGTTAGCTAAATCGTTGAGTTGCTCTGCAAGCTAAGATCGGCAAACCCTGTTCCATCGATGAGGATCCGCGTCGGCCATGATGACCGTAATGGAGTTTTTCGCCCTCAGTGCTGGGGAGTGGATGTGCCAACGCACCAGCCATCACTTGGCTTTTCGCCGCTCTGAGGGTGGGAGGTCGCGGCTACAAATTGCCACCCTTGCGGCAACCGATCCAGCAGTCATCCGGGTTTGCGAGTTGTTCAGGGTGGATCCCCGACGAGCTGTGGGAGCAGCGCGGGTGCGGTGGGATGGCGAGCAGGAGTGGGACAACGAAGAGTACAAGGGAGATGTGGTGCTGGTACCTATCCCCGATGAGACCGATCCCATGCGCGGGCAGTTGCTGCGGGATCAGGGCTACGCCGAGAAAGTGCCGGTGGCCAGTACCTATGTCATGGGATCCGATGGCGCCCTTACCCTTTACACCCAGTATGAGATGACTGAGTCGGAAGAGCGCATTTGGTTTGCCAGCCCCAACTTGCGCCTGCGGGCCAGCACTGTCAAGCGGTTCGGCGGCTTCAGCATGGCCTCTTTCTGCTCAGAGGTGCGTAAACTCTCCGCCGGCCCTTCTCCCACCCCTACGGTGGCCGAATCCAGCCCTTTCCGCAGCTAGAGCGTTTTCTCCTCAACCGCAACACGGGTTGTGCCATGCACCAAGTCTTGGATCTGGGGATTGACCTGCTCCACGCCAATCAACACCAGGCCGACCACAACCGGGAGCATTTTGATGCCTGGGGAGTAACCTGTCTGAACCTCATGAGCGCGCCGGGGGCGGGTAAGACGTCTTTGCTGGAGAAAACCGTGGTCGCTCTTGCCGGCTCGCTGCGCCTGGCGGTGATCGAGGGAGACATGACGACCCAACTGGACGCGGAGCGGTTGCGTCGCTACGGGATCCCGGTGATTGCCATCAACACGGGGCGGGCCTGTCATTTGGATGCGGCCATGGTGGCCGGGGGCTTGCAGCAATTGGAAGCACTGCTGGATCCCCAACAACTGGATTTGCTGCTGGTGGAAAATGTCGGCAACTTGGTCTGCCCGGCGGAGTTTGAGGTGGGGGAACACGCCAAGGTAGCCCTGCTCAGCGTCACAGAAGGGGAAGACAAGCCTCTCAAGTACCCAATCATGTTTCGAGAGGCGGATTGTCTGCTGATCACCAAAGTGGATCTGGTTCCTGTGTTGGAGGTGGATTTGGATCGGATCCAGGCCAATATCCGCGAGATCAACCCTTCTGTGCTGATTTTTTGTCTTTCTGCCAAGACGGGTGACGGGCTGGAGCCCTGGCTGGGCTGGATCCGAGAGCAGATTCTCCTTGCCCAACACCGACGGCAGCCGCAGTGAAGGGTATCATACTGAGCATCTAGCCGTGGAACTGATACATTTACGCTGAACACTGCTGAACATCACTGTTCAACTATGCAGCGATAGCATTCTGTTTGTTTCCAACCAGAATGGCGGTATCCCGCAAAGCTTTGAGTAGAATACCCAAAGCGCAGTTTCCGTGTCGTCTTACTACCAATTTTCTGCTTTGCTTTGGCTACCATGTTGGCAGACTCGAAAGTAAACAGAAAGATCAACTGGTAGTAATCCGTACTGAACATATTATACATTATTTTCAGTATAGTTGAGCTTATTATTGACTAGAGTCATGCTCTCCTCACCTGAGCTGGCCAGGCAGGGGATGAGTTAGCACCTCTGGCGGGTCAATTTGCAGATAACTTGTGTGGATGGAAAATCCCGGCTATGGCCAATTTAAGTGACTTTGTACAGGGCATTGAGCAGTTGATCGAGCTGGCTCAGAAGCTGGACGAGAAAAAGCAAAGTGGAGAGCTGCGAACCGAAGTCCGCATCCAGGCCCGTCCTCTGGGCAGTTCTATTCCCCCTTCCGGCTCCATCCCCCGCCGCCGCAGCCCTGCCCAAACGGGGGATCCCCCCTGGAGCAGCGAGCCCCAAGTGATGTCTGCGGTTCGCTTCCAGGAACCGTCCAAGGCCGCTGTGCCCGACCCGCCAGCAACTTCTGCCGACCGCCCAGAGTCTTGGGCTGGGCCACGCCTCAAGGATGTGGGGGGACTGAGGGAACAGCTCCAAGCGCTGCGGGAGATGGTGGAGATCCCCCTCAAGCGGCCCGATCTGCTGGCCAAGCTGGGGTTGGATCCGCCCCGCGGCGTGTTGTTGGTAGGCCCCCCCGGCACCGGCAAAACCCTGACGGCCCGCGCCCTGGCCGAGAGCCTGGGGGTGAACTACATCGCCATTGTCGGCCCGGAGCTGATCGGCAAGTACTACGGCGAGGCGGAGGCGCGCCTGCGGCAACTGTTTGAAAAGGCAGCCAAATCGGCTCCCTGTCTGGTGTTTATTGACGAAATCGATGCCCTAGTGCCCAACCGCGCCACTGTCGAGGGGGAGGTGGAAAAACGCCTGGTGGCCCAGATGCTGGGGCTGATGGACGGGTTTGTGGCCCAAAAGGGGATCGTGGTGCTGGCAGCCACCAACCGGCCCGAGGCTCTGGATCCGGCTCTGCGGCGACCGGGGCGCTTTGATCGGGAGGTGATCTTCAAGGTGCCGGATCGGGAGGGGCGGCGGGAGATCTTGGCCATCCACACCCGCGACATGCCCTTGGCGGAGGATGTGGATCTGGACAGCCTGGCGGATCAGACGCTGGGCTTTGTGGGGGCAGATCTGCGGGGCCTGTGCCAGGCAGCAGCCTATGCGGCTTTGCGGCGGCAGGTGCCCGATTTGGGATCCCCCATCCCCGACTCGTTGACGGTCTCGGCGGCAGATTTTCAACAGGCTCTGCAACAGGTGAAGCCGGCGGTGCTGCGCTCGGTGGAGATTGAATCCCCGCAGGTGAGCTGGGATCAAATTGGCGGCCTGGAGCACGCCAAGCAGATTTTGCAAGAGGCCATCGAGGGATCCCTGCTGCACCCTGAGTTGTACGAGCAGGCTCAGGCCCAAGCGCCCAAGGGCATCCTCCTCAGCGGCCCCCCTGGCACTGGCAAAACCCTGTTGGCCAAAGCCATCGCTTCCCAGGCCAAGGCTAACTTCATTGCCGTCTCCGGCCCGGAGCTCTTGAGCAAATGGGTGGGATCCTCCGAGCAGGCGGTACGGGAACTTTTTGCCCGCGCCCGCCAATGTGCCCCCTGTGTCATCTTCATCGACGAGATCGACACCCTCGCCCCGGCGCGGGGAAGCTACTCCGGGGATAGTGGGGTCAGCGACCGCGTTCTGGGGCAGCTGCTGGCAGAGCTGGACGGGATCCGCCCCAGCCAGGGGGTGTTGGTGGTGGCCGCCACCAACCGCAAAGCCAGTTTGGATCCCGCCCTCACTCGGGCCGGCAGGTTGGAGCTGCACCTGAGCGTGGAGCTGCCGGATCGCAGCGGGCGACGGGAAATTTTGGCCGTTCACAACCGCAAGCGTCCCCTGGGGCCTGATGTGGACTTACAGGGGTGGGCCGAGCAGACCGAAGGTTGGAGTGGTGCCGACCTGGCCCTGCTCAGCAACCGCGCCGCCATTGCCGCCATCCGCCGCCACCGCGCCACTTCCGAGGCGGTGGATGCCAAAACCCTGGTCATCCAACAGGAAGACTTCTGTCGAGCCTTTGCCGAGCTGCAGCAGCAACGCCAAGCCGGCTGATCCCAGCCTGAGGGCTATTCCCATCACGCCAGCGGTTCGGAGCACCTTCAAACTTTCAAAATCAAAAGACTGGGATCCCTTGCCATTCTGGTTGGCTGTGGGCGTGGGCTGACTCACCGCAGGTGCGGGGGGTGGGAAAGATCTTGCCGGGGTTGGCGATGTGCTGGGGGTCGAACACCTGCCGCACCCATTGCATGCTCTCCAGATCCGCAGGCGTAAACATTTCCGGCATGTAGCAGCGTTTGTCTGCCCCGATGCCATGTTCGCCGGAGATGCTGCCCCCCAAGCGCACGCAGAGCTTAAGGATCTCGCCCCCCAGTTTCTCCACCTGCTCCAGGGATCCCGGCACCGACTCGTCGTAGAGGATCAAGGGGTGCAGATTGCCGTCGCCAGCGTGAAACACATTGGCCACCGGATAACCGTACTCACGGCTGAGGCGCTCGATTTCCTTCAAGACAAAGGCTAGCTGGCTGCGGGGGATCACCCCATCCTGAACATAGTAGTTGGGGCTGAGCTTGCCCATGGCGGCAAATGCTGCCTTACGTCCTTTCCACACCCGCGCCCGCTCTTCCGGGTCGGATGCGACTTGCACCTGTCGCGCCCCATTTTTGAAGCACAGCGCCCTCACCTGTTGGCTGGCTTCTTCCACCTCCAGTTCCAGCCCATCCACCTCCACCAACAAAATGGCCGCCGCATCCCGCGGATAGTAGCCCAACTGCACCACATCCTCCACGGCATTGATGCTGAAGTTGTCCATAATCTCCAGGCCGGCGGGGATGATCCCGGCAGCAATGATGTCGGAGACGGTGGATCCCGCCGCTTCCACACTGTCAAAGTCTGCCAGCAAAACCTGCACTTGAGCCGGGGCCTTGAGCAAGCGCAGGGTAATCTCGGTGGCAATGCCCAGGGTGCCCTCGGATCCCACAAACAGCCCCACCCAGTCGTAGCCGGGCATCTCCGGGATCTTGCCTCCCCAGCACACCACCTCCCCATCCGGCAGCACCACCGTCAGGCCGAGAATGTGGTTGGCTGTTACGCCGTACTTGAGGCAGTGGACACCGCCGGAGTTCTCCGCCACATTACCTCCGATGGAGCAAACCGACTGGCTAGAGGGATCCGGCGCATAAAAGTAGCCTTGGGCGGCAACGGCCTGGGTAATCCAAGTGTTGATGACCCCCGGCTGTACCACCATGCAGCGGTTGTCCAGATCGATTTCCAGGATCTGCTTCATCAGGGTGGTGGCGATGACGACGCTATTTTCCACCGGCAGGGCTCCCCCTGAGAGGCCCGTACCGGATCCCCGCGCCACGAAGGGCACCTGGTAGCGGCTGCACAGCTTCACCACCTGCGCTACCTCTTCTGTTGTGCGAGGCAACACCACCAGCGCCGGCCTTTGCCGGTAGCTGACCAGCCCATCGCATTCGTAAACCAGCAGCTCCTCTGGCTTGTTGATCACCCGCTTGGGATCCAAAATCTTTTTGAGCTCAGCCGTCAGCCTAATCCAGTCGAAGGTGAGGCCGGTTTGCAGAGGATGAGAAGAAGTTTTTGCGCTGGCAGTGCGAAGCACTTTCATAACAGTAGGCTCAGCAGGAGTTTGGGAGGGGGATATTGTCACTATAGTCTTGCTGGCTCCAACAGATAGTCCATGCAGCCCAACTCCCCCAGCGCCGAACAAATCCTCAACCAAGTGCGGCAGCTCTACGAGCTCTACCCCTTCCCCCCGCAGCCCATCGGCACTGTTCCCCCGCCAGGGTGGAATTGGCGCTGGAGTTGGCCCCAGGCCCATGCCTTTTGTACGGGATCCCATCCGGGTCGGCGCAAGGTGCGCATTCTGGATGCGGGCTGTGGCTCGGGAGTGGGAACAGAATACATTGCCCACCAAAACCCCAACGCAGAAATTTGGGCCTTTGATCTGAGCAGCCGCGCCCTGGAGATTGCCGAGGCCCGTTGTCGGGCTTCCCAGGCACCGCCGGTGCAGTTTCGCCAGCTCAACGTCTACGACATCGACCAGCTGCCGGGGCAGTTTGACTTCATCAACTGCGTGGGCGTGCTCCACCACCTGCCCGATCCGCTAGCGGGGCTGCAGGCTTTGGCCGGCAAATTGGCTCCCGGCGGGATCCTGCACCTGTTTGTATACGGCGAGCTGGGCCGCCACGAAATCCGCCTCATGCAAAAGGCCATCCGCCTGCTGGTAACAGGTTCTGAACACCAGACCCTTGCCTCGGCGGAGCAATTGCAGAGGGGTCTCCAGGTGGGCCGCCGCCTTTTCGAGATCTTGCCGGAAACCAACCGCATCCAGCAGCAAGAACGGGCCCGCTGGGCCATCGAGAACGTGGACGACGAATGCTTCGCCGATATGTACCTGCACCCCCAGGAAGTGAATTACACCATCGAGACTCTGTTTGAATTAATCCGGGCTTCTGGACTGCAGTTTTTACGCTTTTCCAACCCGGAGTTTTGGCGGCTGGAGCGGGTGTTGGGCCAGGACGAGGCCCTGCTGGCTCAGGCGGCTCAGCTGCCGGAACCGGAACGCTATCGCTTGATCGAGCTGCTGGATCCGGTGGTGGCCCACTACGAGCTGTTTCTCGGCAAGCCCCCCATCTGCTGCTGGGAATGGACAAGCCCGGAAAGTGTAGCATCAGCCATTGCCCACCTCAGCCCCTGTCTGGGCCTGTGGCCGGGGCGGAGCATTTTCAACTATGCTTACGAAGCCATCTCCCTGAGCGAAGAAGCCTTCGCCTTTCTCCAACAGGTGGACGGGATCCGCACCGTCCAAGAGATCCAGGCTGGCCTAGAGTGCCCCCTGAGCTTCGAGCAACTGCAACGCCTGCTGCGCTGGCAAGTGCTGCTGCTGGAGCCGCAAAACTCGGTCTCTTGAGAGTTTCTCGACTGCTGTCATTTGCCTCGGCGGAACGGAGTCCTCGGCATTTGCCCTCTTGTTCTTCTATGGCTTATCCTAGAAAGCTGTGACCTTTAGCTCTGGCCCCGCATATTCTGGGGTTGTCATCATGCCCAAAATCAAAACCCGCAAGGCAGCAGCCAAGCGCTTCCGCCTGACCGGCAGCGGCAAGTTTATGCGTCGCAGGGCCGGGCACAACCACTTGCTGGAGCACAAAACCAGCAAGCGCAAACGCAAATTGGCCGGTGTGGCCCTGGTGGACAAGCGGGATGTGGTCAATGTGCGCCTGATGTTGCCCAACACCCACTAGCCGGGATACCGCTCGCGCCGGCAAGAAGATTTCAGGGGCTGGCATTGGCGACAGCAGTTCCGATCCCGTTAGCAGGACGGAGTGCTTCTACCCTTCAGTTTGAGTTTGTTCAAGTTCCTATTGAGTTACTGCCATGAGAGTCAAACGGGGCAATGTCGCCCGCAAGCGCCGCAAAAAGATCCTCAAGCTGGCCAAAGGCTTTCGGGGAGCTGGTTCAAAGCTGTTCCGCACCGCCAACCAGCAGGTGATGAAGGCTTTGCGCAGCGCCTACCGGGATCGCCGCCGCAAGAAGCGGGATTTTCGTCGCCTATGGATTACCCGCATCAACGCGGCCACCCGTGCCCAGGGCCTGCGTTACCACGAGTTCATCGATGGTCTCAAAAAAGCCAATATCCAGCTCAACCGCAAAATGTTGGCCCGCTTGGCTTTCCTGGATCCAGAGGCCTTTACCCAGGTGGTGGAGGCAGCGCGCCAGTCTCGCGCCTCCTGAGGAGGTTCCGACGGCTATCCAGAAGTCCTTCCTGGCAGCCATTCTGGCCCTCGCCTGCCTGGGGAGAGGGATCCCTACTGTGGCTCGTCCTTGGTCGGAGATTGTGGATTCTGGGCGGCTGCGCGTTGCCGTAAAAGACAACTTGAGGCCGCTGGGGTTTCGCACTCCCCAAGGGGATCTGCAGGGGTTTGAGATCGAGCTGGCTTGTGAGCTGGGATCCCGGCTGTTGGGCTCGGCAGAGGCTGTGGAGTTGGTGCCGGTCTCGAATGTAGAGCGGCTGCAGGTGCTGGCTGACGGCCAGGTGGATTTGGCCATTGCTCAGATCGGCATTACCCCGGATCGGGCGCGCCAGGTGGAGTTCACTTCTGCTTACTATCAGGATGGCCCCAGCTTGGTTGTGGCTCGTTCCCACAACTGGGAAAGCTGGTCGGACTTGCGGGGCGGTCGCGTTGCAGTCTTGCGCGGTTCCAGCGCCATTCCCCTGCTGAATCGATACCTGCCAGGGGTGGAGTTGGTGCCTGTCGATTCCTACCGAGAAGGGGCGGAACTGCTCCTGAAAGGGGCGGTGCAGGGGTGGGCAGCAGATCGCTCGGTGCTGGCAGGGTGGCTAGCAGAGCATCCCCGTCGCGAAAGCGCTGCGGAGCCACAGTTTCAATTTCTGGGATCCCCCTTGGCAACGGTGGGGCTGGGCATTGCCATGCCCAAGGGGCTGCAGCACGCCGAATTGCGGCTGCGGGTGCGCCGAGAACTGGAGAATTTGCGGGCTGAGGGCTGGCTGGCAGAGCGGGCCAGAGCCTGGGGGTTGCCCTAAAGTTGAGGATACTCCCTACTGATACATTTACGCTGAACACTGCTGAACATCACTGTTCAACTATGCAGCGATAGCATTCTGTTTGTTTCCAACCAGAATGGCGGTATCCCGCAAAGCTTTGAGTAGAATACCCAAAGCGCAGTTTCCGTGTCGTCTTACTACCAATTTTCTGCTTTGCTTTGGCTACCATGTTGGCAGACTCGAAAGTAAACAGAAAGATCAACTGGTAGTAATCCGTACTGAACATATTATACATTATTTTCAGTATAGTTGAGCTTATTATTGACTAGAGTCATGCTCTTTGTCTCTCTTGGGAAGATTTCTCTCTTGAGCAGAAAGGCGGGCTCAGTGCAGAAAGTGACGTATGCCGGTGCAAACCATGGCAATACCGGCAGCGTTGGCAGCAGCAATGGAATCGGCATCGCGGATGCTCCCCCCCGGCTGGATGATGGCGCGGATCCCTGCTTGGGCAGCCATCTCCACGCTGTCGGCAAAGGGGAAGAAGCCATCGCTGGCCAAAACAGCTCCTGCTGCTTGGGATCCCGCCTGCTGGAGAGCGATCTCCGCTGCTCCCACCCGATTCATTTGTCCGGCTCCGACGCCGAGCGTCTGTCCCTGCTTGGCAACGACAATGGCGTTGGATTTCACATGTTTGCAGACTATCCAGGCAAATTCCAGATCCGCCCACTCCTCCGGTGTGGGCTGGCGCTGGGTGACCACTTGCCAAGAAGGGGGGCTGTCGGTTTGCGTCGGTTCCTGGTCGCGACAGCGTTGCAGAGCAACAGGTGAATCGGCATCCTGCACCAGAAAGCCCCCGGCCAGGGTGCGGATTGTTTGGGCAGGCCCCACACACAAGTCCGGCAAGATCAAGACCCGCAAGTTCTTTTTGACTGACAGTAGCTCAGCCGCTTCTGGAGTGCAATCGGGAGCCACCACACACTCCAAAAAAGGCTCCACCAGCCGTCGGGCGGTCTCTGCGTCCAAGGGTTGGTTGAGGGCGACGATGCCCCCAAAGGCCGAAACTGGATCAGCAGCCAGGGCAGCCTCGAGGGCGGCAGCCGGCGATGGGCGAATGGCCACCCCGCAGGGGTTGTTGTGCTTAACCACCACCGCCACCGCTTGTTCAGGTTGCAAGAACTCCCTCCGAGCAGAGCCAGAAGACACAGAGCCCTTCCCGTCAGTGGGCCGCGTCGCATCAGCATTGCGGAGTAACAAGGTTAACTCTGCCGCCAGGGCACGGGCCGCCTCCAGATCCAGCAGGTTGTTGTAGCTCAGCTCCTTCCCCTGCAACTGCTTAGCCCGGTGCCAGCCGGGGGCAGCCGGATCCGTCACATACCAAGTGGCAGTTTGATGGGGATTTTCCCCGTAGCGCAGGCGTTGCCACAGGATCCCTTGCAGTTGAAACCTGTCTTCAGCGGCAGCTGCGGAGGACTGGGAGGGACCTGCTAGCTCCAGGCGAGCCAGGTAGGTGACGATGGCGCGGTCGTAGGCCAGCACCTGCTCAAAGGCCCGACGAGCACACTGGAAGCGAAACGCCAGCCGCTCTGTTTCCCCATAGGCCCCGGAGAGCAGTTGCAAATACTGGGGGTACTGGCTGGGATCCGTCAGCACCGTAACGTAGGGATAATTTTTGGCTGCCGCCCGCGCCAAAGTGGGCCCGCCGATATCGATCTGCTCAAAAGCTTCCTCCAGAGACACTCCTGCCTGGGCCACTGTCTGTTCAAAAGGGTAGAAGTTGACCACCACCAGTTGGATGGGAGGGATCCCCAGCGCCTCTAGGTCTGCCCGGTCTTCGCTGCATTCCAGGCGGGCCAAAATGCCGCCGTGGATGCGGGGGTGCAGCGTCTTCACCCTTCCCCCCAAGATTTCCGGCGCGCCAGTGTGGGCAGAGACAGGGGTGACCGGGATCCCAGCTTCTGAGAGCGCCTTGGCGGTTCCCCCACTGCTGAGCAGTTGAAAGCCATGCTCTTGCACGAGGGACTGGGCCAGCGGGATCAGTCCGGTTTTGTCGGATACACTCAACAAAGCCAACGGTACAGAATCCTGTTCGCGACAGCGTTGCGCAGTAGCAAGGGGCATTGGAGGCGTTATCCAGTAGAGAAGGGCCCAGAGGAAAAAGCTGGCCGGGATACCCAGCCCAGCGCTCTCACAGCATACCCCGAAAGCTGGACCCTCTTGTCCAGCCACCTGGTTCAGACAAATCTTCAGATCGTTCGCATCAGCAGGACGGATCAGGAATATTCTGCTTCGCCTCTCACCTGATCCTGCCGGACCTGTTCCTGCTCCCGGTTAAGGCGGGCCACCTGGGCTTCCAGATCTTGGATACGGTGCAGCAACTGTTCGATAGCCCGTCCCACTGGGTCAGGCATGAGATGGTGATCCAGGTCAATGCCATGGGCGGGGATGCGGCGCTGATGGGGCGGGATGACCGCACGGCCTGGGATCCCAACCACCGTCATGCCGGGAGCTACATCCTGAATCACGACCGCGTTGGCTCCGATACGAGCTTTTTCCCCAATGCGAACCGGCCCCAAAATCTTTGCCCCCGTGCCGACAATCACCCCATTTTCCAGGGTGGGATGACGTTTGCCCTTGTTCCAAGAGGTACCCCCCAAGGTGACCCCGTGGTAGAGGGTAACATCATCGCCAATTTCTGCCGTCTCACCGATCACCACCCCACAGCCGTGGTCAATGAAAAAGCGCCGCCCAATCTTGGCTGCCGGGTGGATTTCAATCAATGTGAAAGAACGAGCCAAGAAGCTGAGCAGCCGCGCTAGGAAAAACCAGCGCCGTTTCCACAGCCAGTGGGCGATGCGGTGCAAAAACAGAGCATGCACACCGGGATAAGTGAAGATGACCTCCCAGCGATTGCGTGCTGCCGGATCCCGATCGAAGACACAATCAACATCCTCCCAAAATTGCTGCCAGAACCCCAGTTTTGGCTCCGGCTTGCCAGCAGGGAGAGAATTGCCCTCCCCCGTTTTGGGGCTTTCCACCGCCGACTGCTCGGCCTCCGTCAGCATGAATGGTCTCCGTTTAGGAACCTCCACTCCCCTTTTAGCACTTTTTGCCGGCAGCAAGGAGAGATCTCCAATCGCGCCAAGGGAGCTCCTCGCGCAACTCTCCACTGGGTCGAGCTCAAGCAAATTGCCTTCTGCCCTAGCCTTTACTCAACTGCTGAGCCACCAGTTCTCCAATGGCTTGCGCGGCTCCCGGCCTTCCCCCCAGCCGCTGCAGTTCTGTCTGCATTTGCTGACGGCGCTGGGGATCTTCCAACAGAACTCGCATTTGTGCGGCCACGGCCACCGGGCGCAAGTGGCCCCGCAACTCCGGTACCACCTCTCGCCCTGCCCAGATGTTCGGCCAAGCCAAGTGACCTAGCCAACGCAGAGCAATCCTATTGAAGACGCGGGCCAGCCAAGTGCCCAAGCCTGGAAGGCGGGTCAACAGGCCAAGAATCCCATCCCAGGCGCGCATTGCCTCCAGCTTGTTGGTAGGGATCACCACAACCATCGGCACCCCCAAATAGGCCAGCTCGGCGGTGTTGGCGCCAATGGTGGTCAGACAGAGATCACAGTTGGCCAGCACAGAATAGGCAGGGAAGCTTGTCCACAATTGCACCGTGCTGCCAAAGGGGGTAACAAACTGGGATCCCAGATTGGTCTGCTCCAGAATGGCTGAGGTGCCATAGATCAAAGCCATATCGGGATTGAGCTTGGGATGGGCATAGGCTGCCAACGACTGGGGGGTTTGTCCTGGGGCCACCGGGATCACAAAGCGGACATTCGGCAGCATCTGTCGCAGCTCATCGGCCACAGCCAACACCAATGGCACCCCCAAGGAGAGCTTGGCTGGCTTGGAGCCTGGGAGCAGCCCCACCTGATAGTGGGTGCGGTTCTCATCGCTCAGACGCTGCCAGCCGCGCGGTAGCAATTCTTCAAAGGCCTCCGGCCCGCTTACGCGATCGGTGAAGCGGTTCCCCACTCTCTCTGGCGCAGTTCTTACAGGCTCCCCCTCGCCGATGGAGCTGGGAGATGCATCTTGGAGCAGGCCAAAGGCTTGGGTTGGGGAAGAAAAGCCTGCCGTGGGTTTGGAGGCAGCGGCAGGAGATCTGCTGCCAAGCCAGCCGGAAAGGGGCACCCCCGGCAAATAGACAGCGCTGGCTACGCCATCCGCCATCAAATCCCCGACAACGTGCATTTTGTGGGCCCAAGGGTGGCCCAGCAGCCGTCCGCCATCGTAGCGGCGTTTGATGGCCTCGGTTCGCACGGCGAAAGCATGTACCCAAGGCCGCCAACGGGGTTGATGCTCAGCATAGACCACCAGCCGATAGCGCAAGCGGCGAGCAATCCAGACGGCAAAAAACTGATCCCCCCCCAGAAACAGCACCACCCCTCGCTTGGCCCAATCCCAGGCTTCTTCGGTTTGGCCGGTAAGCAAAAAAGCCAGAAAAAAATCGGGATCCTGCACCCGATCCACGTCGACGAACGCTTGCGCTATCTTCATCTCTTGCCCGGAAGCATGGGGGCAGGGGGACAGCACCAGGGAGAGGCGTGCCTGAGGCAGTTGCTGGCGCAATTCCATCACCACCGGACGCACCCAGGTGGTCAGCTCTCCAGGGCCGTTTGAGAGAATAAGAATGTCATAGGGAGGCTCACCGCTGCTCAGTGGGGCCATCGGAGGCTGGGATCCTGCAATTAATCGTCTCATTCTACCGTTTGCCCATGGCCCTGGGCCGATTCCTGCCAGTCCGGAGATTTGTCGGGATCCCTTCCCAAAGAGGCAGCCCCAGCGTCGGCTGAGGGGCAAGGCGTTCTTCAGAGAGGCATCTGGCCATGCGAGAGGCCAGGGGATCCCTCAGGCCAGCAGGGACCCGCCGATCATCCCCGCCAGCAGAATAAACCCTTGCACCACATTTTGGCCGAAGATGGCCAGGTACAAGGTGGGAGAGGCATTCCTTTGGTGGAGCTGCCAGGTTTGCCGGCCCCAGAGGACAGTGACGATGGCCAAGCTGACAAAATAAACTCCATGCAACCGTAGGCTGAGGCCTACCCCCAACAGCGCGATGGCAGTGCCCAAAAAAAATAGCCCTACCGCCGTCGGCGTCCGCTGCCCGAAAAAACGGGCGCTGGAATGGATCCCGGCCCGCTCATCGTCCTCCCGATCCGCAAGAGCATAGACGGTATCAAATCCCAGTGTCCACAACACCGTGGCCAGCCACAGCCAGCCCAGCCCCTCTTCCCACAGGGGTGTGTTGGCATCTTGGCCGCTCACCGCCGTCCAACTGATGAGCACGGCAAATCCCCACGCCAGAGCCAGCACCAACTGCGGCACCGGAAACACCCGCTTGGCCCCCGGATAGAGCAGGATCACCGGCACCGCCGCCACACAGAGGGCAAAGCTAACCGGGTTGAGAAACAGCGCCAGCCCTGCCGCACAGGCCAAACTCACCACCGCCATCAGGATCCCGACGCCAACGGTCAACTCCCGGCTGGCCAACGGGCGATGGCGGGTGCGCTCCACCAGCGGATCCAAATCTCGATCCCAAAGATCGTTGATGACACAGCCTGCCCCACTGGCAGCCAGGCTGCCCAAAATGATGATCCCGACCAACGGCCAAGGGGGTGTTCCCCGTCCGGCCAAAAAAGCTCCCCACAGAGCCGGGATCATCAAAATCAGTCGCCCTGCCGGCTTGTGCCAGCGCAACAGCCGCAGAATGGCTCCGCCGGTGGCCCAGAGTGCAGAAGGGGAAGCAGACATAACCGGTTTCCGGCCAATCGCGACAGCGGGACAGAGTCCTTAAAGCGTGAGTTGCCGTTCGCGGGAGGGGTGCAGAGCACCATGAGGCGTGGGTAGGGGCGGCTCCACATTAGAGATCTTAAATCAATCATCCTGAATTGCAGGTTTTTGGAATCCTTTCGGTTCCATTCGCCGTCTCAAGGCCCTGTGCAAGTCAGTCCGCCCCTGTTCTCTTTATTGGCCTGCCCTGGAAGTTTGATATCCTATCGGGGGGCTGCTGTTGACGGTGGCGGCACTTGCCCTTCTCACCCTGTGAGGCTGTTATCGCTACGTGACGCTTCCGCGTTCGTGACGGCGGTGCGGAGCACTTGCGTGCAGGCGCAACGGAGTTCTGTATGGAAGCAACCCTCTCCATGACCGGTCCACTTCCTCAAGCCAAGGAAGCTGCTTCCCATCTGGAGACCCTGCTGGTGGTGGATGACGAGGATGCCATTCGGGAAACGGTTGCCCTGGCTTTAGAAGAACAGGGATATCAAGTTTTACAGGCCGCCGATGGTCGGCAAGCCCTTGAGGTGGTACATACGGCTGAGCGGCTGGATTTGATGATCTTGGATTTGATGTTGCCCAGCTTGAACGGTCTGGATCTGTGCAGGCTGCTGCGCAGGGAGGGCAACACGATTCCCATCTTGATGTTGACGGCCAAAAGTAGCGAAACCGACCGGGTGGTGGGCTTGGAACTGGGGGCCGACGATTATCTGACCAAGCCCTTCGGCATGCGGGAGCTGATCGCCCGCTGTCGCTCGGTGTTGCGCCGGCAACAACTGGCCCAAGCCAGCGATGCCACGGTGCTCCGTTACGGGGATCTGTGTATGTTTACCCAGGAGTGCCGCGTGTTGGTGCGGGGCGTCGAGGTGAGTTTTTCCCCCAAAGAGTTTCGCCTGTTGGAGCTGTTTATGTCCAACCCCCGCCGCGTTTGGACGCGGGAGCAGCTTCTGGAGCGCGTCTGGGGATCCGACTTCATGGGCGACAGCAAGACCGTCGATGTACATATCCGCTGGCTGCGGGAAAAATTGGAGCTGGATCCCAGCAACCCAGAGTATTTGGTGACGGTGCGCGGCTTCGGCTATCGCTTCGGCTAGTCTTTTTGCTGGCCACGCCACCGGCGGGCAAAAGAGAGCGCCTCGGCACGAGTTTGAATCTGCCCCCAAGCCTGCGCCTCCTGGAGGTCTTGCAGCAACTGGCCTACCCAGGGGCCGGGTTTGGCCCCCAAGCTGTGCAGCAGATCGCGGCCATCCAGCAGGGGCACCAGATGGGCCAGGGGATCCTGGGGGTCTTCGTAGCGTTTGAGCCAAGACTCCAGCTTTTGAGGGTCGCCGCCCGTAGCCACCGCCAACAGCGCCAGGCCACCGAACAGGGATCCCGCCTGTTGATAAAGCCGCCACTGTTGCGCAGGGGTGGGGGAGTCCGTCAGGAGAAGCTGAAGCTGAGGCAGAAGATGGTGTAGCTTTTGGATGGCCCGCATTTCCGCTCGGCTGAAGCGCAGCCGCTCCAGCTCGGCTTCCACCCCTTCTGCCGTTTGTGTCAGCAAGACAGAGTCCTCGGTTCCCGCTGGATCCCACAACAAGGCCGCCAGCACCACTGCCAACAGCCTGCCGCGCCCTTCGCGTGAGGATGTCAAGGGCTGGGCCAGCTCTGCCAGCGTGCGGGGATAGAGCGGTTGCCAGCGCCCGGCCCACTCCCACACGGCCTGAGCTTGAGGGAAGCCCGGACTTTCCGGCTTCAGGTGGGGCAGCCAAGCCTGCAGCAACCCCGCCGCCACCGCCCCCTGTAGGTGAGCCAGCCCGGGGATCCCTGCCTCCAAGAGGGCCACTACCTCTGCCCGCACTCGTTCTGCCGCCACGTTGGCCAAAAGGGGGGCCCGCTCCCGGATCGCCTCTTGCGTAGCCGGATCCAGCACAAACCCCAGCTGAGCCGCCTGTCGATAACCCCGCAACAGCCGCACCGGATCGGCGCTGAGGTTGTCGGGGTGGATCATGCGCATCCGGCTCTGGCGAATATCGGCTTGTCCGCCTGTGGGATCCAGCAGTTGCTCCCTTTGCAGATCCAAGGCCAGGGCATTGCAGGTGAAGTCCCGCTGCCTCAGATCCGCCTCAGGGGTGGATCCCGCCTGCAGCCCCACGTCCACGGTCAACTTTGCCAACACAATGCGGGCAATCTGCCGTTCGGGATCCAACACCACAAAGCCCGCCCCCAGCCGTCGCGCCACTGCCGCTGCCCAGCCCACGGGATCCACAGCGCACATCAGGTCCAAATCCACCGACGCTGAGGACTCCATCCCACCGTCGCGAACGGGATCTCCAGCAGCACAGCTCCGCAGCCAAGCCAGGTAAGCATCCCGCAGGGATCCCCCTACCCAATAGCTTTTCTGCGGCAGCCACTCTTGGGGGAAAGGCAGCCGTTGGTAAAAATAGGTCAGCAGCCACTTCGTCAGCAAGGCTTCGCTCGGGCTTAGGGTCATTCCCAGTCAAAACTCCATGAAGATGAGACACCTGGGGTGGTAGGAGCATGACTCTAGTCAATAATAAGCTCAACTATACTGAAAATAATGTATAATATGTTCAGTACGGATTGCTACCAGTTGATCTTTCTGTTTACTTTCGAGTCTGCCAACATGGTAGCCAAAGCAAAGCAGAAAATTGGTAGTAAGACGACACGGAAACTGCGCTTTGGGTATTCTACTCAAAGCTTTGCGGGATACCGCCATTCTGTTTGGACTCCGTCCCGCTAACGCGAATGGAAACAAACAGAATGCTATCGCTGCATAGTTGAACAGTGATGTTCAGCAGTGTTCAGCGTAAATGTATCAGAACGCTTCTGGGGGTATGAAGTCAGCGTCCTCGTCTGGTCGCGTCAGCGTTGCAGAGCAACAATGAGCAGAGCAACAATGAAATGCCTGGCGTTCTTCCCTACCGCTCCAGCAGTGAGCTGCCCACAGCAGCAGGGACAAAGGCAGGAGCTGCCAAGCCCGGAGTGAGCAGATGAGGCCGCACCAGCGCCGCCAAGCCAGCAATGAACAGAGGGTCGGTATTTAAGGCGGGCACACGGCGAAAATCGGCAATCCCAGCTCGATGGGCCAGCTCCCGATACTCGATGTCAATCTCCTGCAGGGTCTCGATGTGCTCCGACACAAAGCTAATCGGCACCACCAGCAACTGCTTCACGCCTCGGGAGCCCAACTCCGGGATGACCCGTTCGGTATAGGGTTGCAGCCACCGCACCGAACCCACCCGGCTTTGATAGGAGAGGGTGTGGTCATTGGGGCGTCCCACCTGCTTCCAGATCAGCCGCACGCAGGCTTCCATTTCCCGTTGGTAGGGATCCCCGGCCTCGGTGACATAGCTTTCGGGAATGCCATGGGCGCTGAACAGCACATGCACCCCTTCGGGCTCGGCAAATCCATCCAACTGTTCCCGAATTGCTCTGGCCATCGCCTGCACGTACTGAGGCTGATCGTACCAGGAGTAGATCTGGCAGCGCTCGATGCATGCCAGCTCCGGATCTTCAGCCCAGAGCCGATCCAGCAGCTTAAAGCTGGATCCCGTCGTGCTGATGGAATACTGCGGGTAGAGCGGCAGCACCACCAAGCGGGTGATCCCATCCGACTTGATCTGCTGCACCACCGACTCGATCAGCGGATGCCAGTAGCGCATGGCCACATACACCGGCACGTCATAGCCCTCAGCCACCAGGTGGGCCTGCAGTTCTCGCGCTTGCTCAGCAGTAATGCGCCGCAAGGGGGATCCCCCCCCAATGGCCGCGTAGTTGCGGCGGGATTTTTCGGCCCGCAGTGTGGAGATGGCCCAGGCGAAGGCCCGCTGCAAGAAGGGAAACGGCAGGCGGATCAGCTCAGGATCGGCGAACAGATTGTAAAGAAAGGGCTGCACATCAGCCTGGGTCTCTGGCCCCCCCAAGTTCAGTAGGAGCACGCCGCTTTTGGACATAACAAGGCTCATTGCGTTGGCGGTGCGGAGCACCATGTTCTTCTTTATCCACTGTAGGGGCTCTTATCCCCCAGCGGGAAAGTGACCTTAAGTTTTTTTGCAGTCTTTCTCAGCTTTCCCCTCAGGAGAAACCACCCGCACCCAAACCTACAAGTCCAATCCGGAGACTCCGTCCCGCTGTCGCGAACAAAGTCCAAAAAGGGATCCCCGCCCACAAGGGGATCCCCAGCCTTAAAACTCCACTGTCGTGCAGAGCAGCAGAGCGGTGTTAAAACTCTCGACCTCGGTAAACCCGCTGCAGGGCCGGAGTGACGGGGTAGCGATCAATATCGGCCAGGCTCAACTTCAAGCGCAGCGCATTAAGAAGTCTCCAGTAGGGGGGCACAAAAGCCTTTTCAGGGATGGGTTGGGCGGTAGGAGAGGGATCCCCAGGTCGGGCAACCGTCTCCATGGGGCAGCCGCGGTAGCGGAGCGGACGGGATCCGAGGTGAGCTGAGCGCAGATCTCGGCTGGGAGCCACCGTCAAGCCGCGAAACTGGATCGCCCCCGGACGAGAGGCTTCCCGATAGCGCAGATAGCCAGCCCACACCTGAGTAATCCACTCCGGCAAAGCTTCAGGCCGAATGTGATAGCGCTCCGGCAACAGACGGTCGTTGAGAAAACCAATGAGCCCAGACCAAACTTGCCAGAGGAAAGCTCCGACAACGCCAGCAGCGGGAGACAATGAAATCTTCATGGTGGAAGCTGAAAAATGTAGAGAACCTGAAAAACCGGTGATGCAGCCAGAATTTGCCGTTGATTATATCAGCCTGGATTCATCGGAGCGCTCACTCTGAACGTTTTGGCCTCCAGTTTTTCTGCTCACTGGAAAGCAGAAGCCAGCTTGCGGCCAAGCGCGTTGAGCCACCCAAATCCATCGACTACAATAGGCCCAAGGCTTGGGTGTTGCTTTCTCTTTCCGACCTGTAGCTTGCGGGGATCCCAGAAGCGCACCGACAAGCCAGCTCCAGTAACCATTGCACCTATGGGGATCGACGGATTATGACCTGGCGCGGCGACATCACTCCCATCAATCGGCTGTGGGGATCCCTTCCCTACCTTCTGCCTTTGGTATCGGCTCTGCCCTTGGGCTTTTTGCCCTCTGGGCTGTTTCAATCTCTGCCAGGGCTGATCCCCATTTTTGCGCCCCTATTTCGTCTGGTGCCCCTGGCCACGGGCTGGCTGGGAATGGGGGTGTTTTTGGCTCTCCTGTTCCTGGTGATCCGCAACACCCGCGTAGCCCATTTTGTTCGCTTCAACACCATCCAGGCGCTCTTGCTCAACATTGCCTTGTTCTTGGTGCAGGTGCTGATGCAGGTGTTCGGCATGCTCTTTGGCAGCCTTGGTCTGGCGGCGATGGTCAGCATTTTGGCCACCACGGCTCTCTTGGGGGTGATTGCCATCACCGTCTACGCCTGGGTGCAAAACATTCGCGGCCACTACGCCGAGGTGCCGGTGCTCTCTGATGCCGCCTATGCCTGGATTCGCTACTAGTTGTCAAGTCCCTGCGGGTCTGGTTGCCGATTTGCCGACCTCATCGGAGCCTAAGCCAACTCTTCAGCTCTCAAGGATTGTGGGAGGCCGGGGTGCCATCGGATTCGAGTTCTAGTCGCGCCAGCAGGACAGAGTCCTTTGTTGGGCAAGCCCTCACCCACCTGGACGCCTCTGGCCGAGCACAAATGGTGGAAGTGGGACACAAGCCCATGGTTGCCCGCTTGGCCACTGCCCAAGGACAGGTACGCATGTCAGAAACGACTTTGCAGGCTATTCTGGCCGGTCAAGGGCCCAAAGGGAATGTGGTGGAAACAGCCCGGCTGGCCGGGATCATGGCTGCCAAGCGCACCGCCGATCTGATCCCGCTGTGTCATCCTCTCCCCTTGAGCAGCGTCACTGTGGATCTGGATCCGGATCCCCATCTGCCCGGCTTTCTGATCACCGCTACAGTGAAAACCAACGCCCAAACAGGGGTGGAGATGGAGGCTTTGACAGCAGTTTCGGTGACTGCCCTCACCCTATACGACATGGCCAAGGCCCTGGAGAAGACGATGGTGATCGAAAACATCCGGCTGTTGCGCAAGTATGGGGGGAAGTCTGGGCCCTTCGAGGTAGAGGATGGGGACAACGCCGAGAAATGCTAAAAGCGTTGTGCCAACCGGAGAGGGGTGTTGGGCTAGGGTTGTTGGTGGGCATTGGGGTGCTGCTCTGGCCCATGCTGCGCCAGGGCTATCCCATCACTCATTCCACTCACTTCAACCTCAGTTGGGCCTTTCAGTATCAGCGACAGTTTTTCAGCGGGCAGTTCTACCCCCGCTGGCTGGAGTATTCCAACTTCGGCTACGGCAATCCCACCTTTGCTTTTTATCCCCCTCTGTGCATGGTGGCCCCTTTGCCGTTTCGCCTGCTGGGGCTGGACATGCCCACCTCTTTGGTGGCCAGCATGGGCTTGGCAATGGCGATCTTCGGGACAGGGCTGTATGCCCTTCTCCGGCAACTCATCCCCTGGGCTCTGGCCCTGGTTTTGGCTCTGGCGGGTATGGCCGGCCCCTATTGGCTGGTGGATATCTATCAACGGGGGGCAATTGGGGAAGTGTGGGCCATTGCTGTCTCCCCCTGGATTTTCTGGGCCTCAGTCCAGGTGATCTGCCGGCCCCAGTCCCTTTGGCCGATTGTGGCCTTAGCCATTAGCTACGGCCTGTTGGCCTTATCTCACTTGCCCACTTTGCTGGTCTTTACGCTAACTTGGCTGCCTCTGCCTTGGGTGCTGGGCCGCTGGGATCCCCTCTGGCCCAGGGTGGGGCGCTGCTACTTGGGGTTTGGGCTGGGGCTGGGGTGGACGGCGTTTTATCTGCTGCCAGCCTTTTGGGATCAGCGCCTCATCCAGGTGGAGTTGGTGAATTTTGTCGAAGAGTACATGCCCCAACATCGTTTGATGGTGAGTGGGCTGACCCGGCTCCAGCCGCAACTGACGCAGCACTGGTTTGAAAGCGGCCTGGTAGGGTACTGGATCTGGATGGTGGCCGTTGTCTTGGGTGTTGGAATCCTGATTCTCCCAACTTGGCTGGCCCGCAGGACAAGGGGGATGACCCCGATCCATTCCGCTCGTGCTGGCGAGACGGAGTCCCATGGTGCCTTAGAATCCTCTGCTCCCCTGGCCAAAGCCATCCTGCTCTACAGCTTGGGGGCCAGCTTGGTGGCCCTGCTGATGATGACGGATTTGCTGGGTTGGCTCTACGAGTGGATTTTGCCCCTGCGGCGCATTCAGTTTTCTTGGCGCTGGATGGCGGTGACGGCGGTAACCGTGCCCTGGCTGTTGGGATCCCTGGCCGCCTGGGGGTGGGGACAAAAGGGCTTGAGGATCCTCTTGATTGTGGGGATAGGTCTGGCCATGGGGATACAAAGCTGGCAGGGCTGGCAGGTCTTGTCCAGAGCCTGGTTTGACCCGCAAACCATCCAGACTTTTCAAGAGCTGTCTGCCGCCAAGCAATTTCCCAACGAGCCCCAGCAGCGACCGGGCATTGCTTTTCTCCACATGCACTGGCGCTTTCCCGACGGGCTGGCGCTGGTGGATGTGCTGGAGTACCGACCTCGCCAGGCAACGCTGCCCATGCCGCCCCCAGAGGTGGATCCGCTGCTGCGGTGGCAGGGGGACGTAGTGGATTTTGGACAAGAGCAAGGCAATCTGGAGCCACTGTTGGAAGTGGAACGGTGGAGCTATGGCTATCGTCGTTTTCGGGCCGTTAACCCCACTGCTCAGGATCGATGGGTAGTCCTGCGCACGTTTTACTACCCTGCTTGGTGGGTACAGGTGGATGGTCGCCTCACATCTGCCGAGCACAATGGACTGGGGCTGTTGCAGGTGCGGATCCCGCCGGGGGATCATCGCGTGCAGGTGCGCTATCTGGGTACTGCAGCCGAGTGGATGGGGTGGATCTTGACCGGCCTGACGGGGGTGCTGCTGGTGAAGCTGCGGCGGCTGCTTCGTTTGTTGAATTTGAACGGAGCGCGGAGACAAGAAACTCCAGAGGAGGTAACAGCATGCTGAGTCGCGTGGCCGATTCCATCTACTGGCTCAACCGCTACGTGGAGCGCGCCGAGAACATCGCCCGCTTCATCGATGTCAATCTCAACCTCATCCTAGACTTGCCCAGCGGTCCCGCCCAGCAGTGGGATCCCATCGTCTACACCACCGGGGATCAGGAGCTGTTTTACCAACGCTATGGCCAGGCAACCCAAGAAACAGTCATCCAGTTCCTGGCTTTTGATAGGGATTACCCCAACTCCATCCTTTCCTGTTTGCGGCTGGCGCGAGAAAATGCCCGTTCTGTGCGGGAGGTCATTTCTTCAGAAATGTGGGAGCGGGTCAACCGCTTTTATTTGATGGTCAAAGAAGCGGCTCAGCAAGGCCCCCACCTGAGTCAGCTCCATGATTTTTTCACGGAAGTGAAGCTGGCCAGTCACCTATTCGCCGGGGTGATGGATGCCACCATGACCCATGGGGAAGGATGGCATTTTGGCCAGATTGGCCGTCTTTTGGAGCGGGCGGACAAAACGGCGCGCATTTTGGATGTTAAGTATTTTATTTTGCTGCCCTCTCTGCAGTATGTGGGTACGGCTTTGGATGAGTTGCAGTGGATTGCTTTGCTGAAGTCGGCCAGTGCTTATGAAATGTATCGGAAACACAGCCGCCAGCACCGCATCAATCCCAGAGAGGTGGCCTCTTTCCTGATTTTGGATCGGCAATTTCCCCGCTCTATTCAGTTTTGTCTTATTCATGCCGATCGATCCCTGCACCAGATCACCGGCACCCCAGCCGATACCTGGCGGGATCCCAGCGAGCGAGCTTTGGGCCGCCTGCGTTCTGAGCTGGACTACCTAACCATCGACGACATTATGGAGCAGGGCTTACATGAGTTTCTCGACAAATTGCAGCTACAAATGAACCACGTTGGCGATTGCATCTACGAAACTTTCTTTGCCATTCGCCCCTTGCAACCGTCTGAATCCTCTCCCCTGCTGCAACGGCAGGCTTAGCTAAAATCCCTCACCCCTAGCCCCTCTCCTACAAGAGTTAGAAATTAATCTAACGAACGCTTCCACAGCTATCGACAATGAGCCAAATGTGTTGCTTATATCTCATTGCTATTGTGCAATGGATTGACAATGGTGAAACAGGAGCAAAGGGACGGGTTGATTTTCTGGATCCCTGGCTCCTCTCTTTTTCTGGGACTGGAGGCGGCGCGGAGCGCTGGGGCAGGTCTGGAATTGCCGCACCCCCGGTAGCAGTAGGATTGGGGAAATGGAAGCCGTTGCCAAGGGCGTTTGGAAAGTGGGGTTAGAGCAGCAGCCGAGAGGGATCGACCAGGCAGCCTTTATTGCCGCCAATGCCACACTGATCGGCGATGTCCAACTTGCGGAAGCGGTGAGCATCTGGTACGGGGCCATCTTGCGGGGGGATCTCTCGCCCATTGTGATTGGCCGCCGCAGCAATATCCAAGATGGAGCCATTCTGCACGGGGATCCCGGACAGCCGACCCTGGTTGGCGAGGAAGTGACCGTAGGCCATCGAGCGGTCATCCACAGTGCCCACATCGAGGGGGGATGTCTGATCGGGATTGGGGCCGTTCTCTTGAGCGGGGTCACCATCGGGGCGGGCAGCATGGTGGGAGCTGGAGCGGTGGTCACCCGGTCTGTGCCACCTCGCTCTTTGGCGGCGGGGATCCCGGCTAAGGTTATCCGCACCCTCACCGAGGAAGAGGTCAAGCAACTGCGCCTTCACGCCCAGCACTACGTGGATCTGGCGCTTCAACATGCCAGCCGCTTTGGCCAGTGGAGCAGAGGTTCGGGCGAGCGGCTCTGAACCTATTTTGCAAGCCGTCTCTCAACAGCCGGGATCCGCGCAGAGCACCCAGGTATCTTTGCTGCCGCCCCCCTGGGAGGAGTTCACCACCAGAGATCCCTTCTTGAGGGCGACGCGGGTCAGCCCCCCTGGGTGAACGTAGATCTCTTTGCCGTAGAGGATATAGGGCCGCAAGTCCACATGACAGGGCTCCAGACAGGGGCCTTCTCCCCGATCCACCAAGGTGGGCACGCGAGAAAGGCACAGGGTGGGTTGGGCGATGTAGTTGCGCGGCTGGGCGCGGATTTTCTCAGCAAAAGCAGACCGCTCTGCCGGTGTAGCCTGGGATCCCATCAACATGCCGTAGCCGCCTGACTCGTTGGCTGCCTTCACCACCAGCTTGTCCAGGTTTTCCAGTACGTACGCCTGATCCTTAGGATCCCAGCAGAGGTAGGTGGGCACGTTGGGCAAAATGGCTTCCTCTCCCAGATAGTAGCGGATCATCTGGGGCACATAGGCGTAGATCACCTTGTCGTCCGCCACCCCCGTTCCCAAAGCGTTGGCAATCGCCAGCCGCCCCGACCGGTAGACCTCAAACAGGCCGGGTACCCCCAAGAGGGAATCAGGGCGAAAAGCAAGGGGATCGATGAAGTCATCGTCGATGCGGCGGTAGATCACATCCACCCGCTGCAGCCCTTTGGTGGTGCGCATTTGCAAATAGCCATCGGCCACCACCAGATCCCGCCCTTCCACCAGCTCCACCCCCATCTGCTGGGCGAGGAAAGAATGCTCGAAGTAGGCGGAGTTGTAGATGCCGGGGGTGAGCACCACCACCGTTGGGTTGGCTAGGTGCGGCACCAGGTTAAGCAGAGTATCCAACAAATGGCTAGGGTAGTCGTCCACCGGGCGGATCCCCATGGTGTTGAACAGGGAGGGAAAGGTGCTTTTCATCACCCGCCGATTTTCCAGCACATAAGAGATTCCCGACGGACAGCGCAGGTTGTCTTCCAACACGTACCAAGTCCCGTCCCGATCCCGCACCAAGTCGGTGCCGGTGACGTGGCACCAAATTCTCCCCGGTGGGTTGAGCCCCACACAGGGCCGCAGAAATCCCTTGGCCGTTTCGATCAGCTCGGCAGGGATCACCCCATCCTTAAGGATCTTCTGGTCGTGATAGACATCGTCGATGAACAGGTTGAGGGCGTGGATGCGCTGCTTGAGACCCTTCTCCAGCCGCTGCCACTCGGAAGCCGAGACGATGCGGGGAATGATGTCAAAGGGGAAAATTCGCTCTGTGCCCTGGCTATCGCCATAGACGTTGAAGGTCACCCCCATCTGAAAGAGGGCCGCCTGTGCTGCCGCTTGCCGCTGCTGCAGTTCCCCTTCTTCCAGAGAATGAATGCGCTCAATCAGCGGGATCGCCTCAGGACGGGGCTGGTTACGCCCCAAAAACAGCTCGTCGTAAAACCCCTCGCCCGGGTCGTAGGCATCAAAACGCACGTCTGGGATCCCTGGAACGCTATCATCTTCTTCTACTTCTTCTACTGTTGGCGGCTCTGGATCTGCATAGTGTGCTTTCAGCTACTTTTAGCCTGGTAAAAAGAAAGGACTCCGTCCCGCGAACAGTGGGTTGGCCAAACCAGGGGGGGAGCTCTAGGGATCCGCCACCTCAAAGGCCCATAGCCCCCGCTCAGCAGGGATCCGGTGCAACCGTCCGCTGGGAAAACGCCGTTGCAGTTCTGCCCCTTGCTGATCCCATACCCACTCGTTCATGAACAGGGTAAACGGTGGCTCCAGCGCCTGGATGGGCAACACCTCAGGGGAAAACACCGCTACCTTTTGTTCCCGTCCGGCAAAAAATTGGATCCAGCTTTGCCAATAGTGGGGTTCCCCCCAGCCGAAATAGGGGTAGGCAGCGCTGGCGGCCAGATAGAAGCGGTAGTCGGGATCCATTTGGCGAGCTGCCACATAGCGCCCGGTGGCCCCCACATCGTTGCCCTGCGTCCAGCCTTTGTGGACAAAGTCTCCAAAAATGGCCAGGTTCCACCCCCCAATCAGCAGGATTGCCCCCGCCATCGCCGCCGCCGGCAGCCAACTCCCGGCCCGGGATCCCCAGCGTTCCAGGAGACCTGCCAGCACTTGGATCCCTTCCAAGGTTAGATAGGCTACAAAGGGCAGGATCACCAGCAGGCGGGTGTAGTTGGGGGCTTTGGTGATGGCCAAGCTAAACAGCAGGTAGAGAAATAGGAAGCTGCCGATACAGAGCCAGTCGTGGGGTTGGCTGCGCTTCTTGAAAAGGCGGTAGAGGCCGGATCCCAGCCCCAGCCAGATCAAAATCCCCGTCAAGGGATCCACAAAAGCATGGCCGTAGTTGGGATAGATGTAGCCGCGGTCGTGCTGGCCGGGGTCGTTGAACATACTCAGGCCGTTGAAGATGTTGCGCCAGACCGCCTCCTCTGGCGTAGCCGCATTCACCCACATCTGTTGTAACGCCCGCCCTTCCGGGAAAAAGAGAAATTGTTGGCGAGAGTACTCGGCGCTCACCGCAGGTGCTGTGACCGTGGCCACCAGAATGGGCCCAGCCACCAGAAAAAAGCCCAGCGCCGCGGGCACCGTCAGCTTAGCCAGGACCCAGAGGGGATTAGCTTGCTTGTTTTCTCCTCGGAGATCCTCCCGGCCCAGGAGCAGGTACAGAACTCCAAACAGCAACCCCAGCAGGATCACCACCCGCCCCGGCAAATAGCCGTAGAGGGAGAAAGCCGCCGCTCCTCCCCCCAGATAGAGCAACAGGGGATTTTTTTCCCGCACGCCCTTGAGGAGCAAGGCCAGGGCCGCACACTCCACCAGCACAATCAGGTTTTCCCGCATGGCCATGCGGCTGATGCCCAGCAAGGCGTGGTTGGATCCCAAGAGGGCTGCCCCCGCCAAAGCCAGCCGGGATCCCCAAAATGCCCGAAAAAACCCGTAGGCCACCAGAATGGTGACGACCCCGAAGGCGGCATGTACCGTGCGCACATTGAGCAGCGTGACTCCCCCCATCAGCCGCGTCAGGCCGCCGAAGAGGCTGAACATGAAGCGGGGGAAATAGAAATACTCCGGCATCAGCCCAAAGATATCGGGATAGCGCACCCCTGAGGCGCGACGGGCCATGGAGGTGATCACAATCTCGTCAGTATTGATCTGAAAAGGGATGTTGGGCAGGTCGTAGAGGTAGATCGGGGCAAAGACCAACACCAACAGCCCCAGGTGCAACAGCTCCTGTTGCCAGCGCAGCCGCGTCGGATCCCAAGGGGGTTGAGCCGGGGAAAACTGCGCCCAGTACAGCCCCACCAGCAGGATGCTCAGCAGCCAGAGGCCAATCTGCAGCACGTGGTAGCCAAACACCCCGTACCAGAGGATCAGGGCTACCCCCAAGCCCAAGCCGGATCCCAGCAGGGGCAGATGCCGGGAGGTCATCACCCTATCCCAAACCGCCATAGAACCGATACGACTGGAATCAGGAACGAATCGATCCCTCTCAGCCTACCAGGCGCAAGATGCTCGACAAAACCAGAACTCAGTCAGCGCCCTCCCCCCTAGTCTTTCTCCCAAGGGGCGAGGGGAGATCAGAAAAGGTTGGAATCAAAACTTTGCCCCACCTGTTCTAGGGATCGCCAACAGGGATTCACAAAATCAATAACCCCGCATCGGCTCCGCCTCTGGCTCCAATTCCGGATCTATGAAGTTGGACGGATCGTAGAGGAAGCGGTTGACCTCGTCCTCAATGCGATAGATCTCGAAGGGCTCCAATTGTTTGCCAGTTCGCAAGGCCAGCAGGTAGCCATCCACCAGCAGACGTAGCTCATCGGTGCGCCGGTAGCCCCGCTGCCAGGTATCCACCAGAGCATCGGTCAAAGCCTGATAGTGCCGGATCAACTTTGGGTCTTGCAACATGGTGTTCCCTTGCCCTGCCTGTTTCTATCCTAACGTTTGGTGTCTCTTTGTAAGCGGGGATTGCGAACGGGATCCCGAAGCTTGGTCTCTTCTTGGCTTCAAGCCATGGGCAGGTGCAGCCGCGAAGGCGTCTCGCCACCGCTGCGGAGAGTGATGGTGAGAATGCGGGCCTCAATCAGCCGCTCTTCCCGCATTCCCGTGCCTGTGTTGACAGGATAGGCCGGAAAACAAGCCGCGCTAAGGCTGAGGCGCAGAGCATGACCGCAAGGAATGCGAATACAGGTGGGCTGACAGGGAATCAGAATGGGGGTACTGGGCTGGGGATCCCGTAGGCGACAATAGCCTTGGGAAAAGTTATACACCTGCCCATCGGGCCTTACCACCGAGAGCACAGCGCAAAGATCGAAACTGGGGCTGTCGGCCTCCGCGTACACCTCCACAGCAATGTCCCCGACCAGAACCAGCTCGGCTTGCAGCGGCGGAGTGGTATAGGTCAGGACATCGGTGCGGCAGTCGAGGGCGGAGCGCTCTTGCGGCCCGGCAGGCTGAACTAGGTGGCCCCCCAAGGCCGGCACCGGTCGCCAGGGATCGTGAACAAAGGTATCCGATTGTTGCGTCGGCGAGGGTTCAGGGCGAAGGGATCCCTCTGCTTCTGAAAGGGCAGCCAAGCCGGTGCTGTGTAGGTAAAAAGCTTTTGGCTCAGGGGTAGGCCAAGCATCAAAGCCGCGCCAGCGGTTGGATCCCATCTCGAACAGGCGTACCGGCGGCTCCTGGAGGATCCCTGTATCTTTGCCTTTGAGGAACTGGTCAAACCAGCGCACCTGCAGGCGATCGATGGGGCTGACAGCCTCTGGGCCAAAGTCCAACGCCCCCACTTTGCGCCCCCAAGGGAGATGGATCCAAGGGCCGATGATCAGGTATTGAGGGTTCTGGCTGCGGGCGCTCATTTCCTTGTAGAGGCGCAGGCTACCACTCAGGTAGCTGTCAAACCAGCCGGCAATGTGTAGCATCGGCAGATCCACCACCTCTAGACGGGGAGAGAGCTTGCGCCAGTATTCATCCGGCTCGCTGTGCTCCAGCCAGTCGAAGTAATAGGATTGGGGGGCATACTGCTGCAACACCCCCGGCTTGAGGGGGATAGGGTCGTAGAGGGGGAGATTGCGGGCAGCTTTCAAAAGCGCTTGGTAGGCGTTGGCATCCCCCCTGAGACGCGCCCCTTCGGTCTCCAGTTGCAAGGCCCAACTGAGGTTGTTGTAGAAGGCAAAGGCCCCCCCTGGGTAAGCGGCATCGGCATAGAGATCGTAAGGCAGCATCGCCGGGCAGATGGCCTTCAAGGCGCTGGGACGGGTAGAAGCCGCATACAGCTGGGTCATGCCCTGATAAGAGAAACCGTACATGCCCACTACGCCGTTGCTCCCCGGCAAGGCAGCCGCCCAATTGACGGCGTCAAACCCGTCTTCCACCTCATGGCGGAAAGGGTAGAAGGATCCCTTGGAAGTTCCCCGTCCGCGCACATCCTGGATGACCACAATGTACCCCTGGGCCGCATACCACCTGGGATGGGCATACACCACCGTCGAGGCAATGGCCCGCCCATAGGGCTGCCGCATCAGCAAAACCGGGTAGCTCCCCTCCCCTTGCGGGCGATAGACATCCGCGTCCAGTTGGATCCCGTCGCGGGTGAACATGGAAACGGTTTCGCGGGGGCGAACGGGCAACATGGCCTGGGTTGGGCTAGCGGATCTTGCCAAAGGGATACCAACCAAGGACAACCTAAGGGATCCCTGGGTGGATTCTTCCCAGGATAAAACAGAAGCTTTTAGGAGAGAGGAACTCCCACCTGAGTTTGAGCCTCTTCCCCGGTATTGTCCTTGATCTCCGGCCTGCTGGCGCAAACGCAGCCCCCTCCAGACCCCTCTTTTATGGCTTTTATGGATTTATGGAAACAGAGACCCTGGGAAAAGATTTGTCGGAGCATGACTCTAGTCAATAATAAGCTCAACTATACTGAAAATAATGTATAATATGTTCAGTACGGATTACTACCAGTTGATCTTTCTGTTTACTTTCGAGTCTGCCAACATGGTAGCCAAAGCAAAGCAGAAAACTGGTAGTAAGACGACACGGAAACTGCGCTTTGGGTATTCTACTCAAAGCTTTGCGGGATACCGCCATTCTGTTTGGAAACAAACAGAATGCCATCGCTGCATAGTTGAACAGTGATGTTCAGCAGTGTTCAGCGTAAATGTATCAGTACCCCTGACTTCCAACCTCTACAGCTCCCAGAGCCATTGAGGCCTAAGCCTCAGCAAATGCCCTTCTCCAGCCCCCCGACAGCACCTGCAAATCCTCCTCATCCAAGTCCGCAGGAGTGCCGGAGCGGATGAGCTCGGCAAAATCTTCGTTGGGCACCATGAAGCAGAGGGCGTAGAGGCGGCCTGGGCCGGTATTGTGGATTTCATGTACACCGGTCGGCGGTACCAGAATGCTATCTCCAGTTTTGATGGGAGCCGCTTTTCCATCGCAAATGGCCATGCCCTCACCCTTGAGGATAAAGAACATCTCTACAGCCATTTGATGGCGGTTGGGAGGGGTTTTGCCTCCCTCATCGAAGATCTCCACACAAAAAGTCAGAGAAATCTGAGCATGAGAAGGATCAAACACAATGGCCAAGCGATTGGTATCGTGGGGGCTGATGCGAAAAGCCTGATAATCGGCAGGGGTTTTAACAATTGGAATCACGCAGCGGGAAAGCGTTTGCATCCGGATCCTCCGCTCAAGAGATGAGGGGTGAATAGTGGGCAAGTGCTAACAGGGGAGAGCCGCGAGCAAATCTGAGGAGGAGGCGACAAAGCCAAAGCACTGCTTGACGTTGTAGAGGGTAGCTAGCAAACAGTATTCAGGAGAGGTGGTGGCGGCGCAGTCTTCCAGCAAAATGCAGTCGTAGCCGAGGAAATTGGCATCTTGCAGCGTGGTCATGACGCACTGGTCGATGTTCACGCCGGCAAAAAAGAGGGTGGTGCGCCCCAGGTTTCTGAGAATGCTATCGAGAGGGGTATCCCAAAAGCCGCTCATGCGGAACTTGTCCACCCAGATATCCTCGGGTTTGACTTCCAACTCCTCCACTACGGACGCACCCCAACTGCCGTGAGTGAGAACCAGAGACCCGTTCTTGGGCAAGGGATCCCCGAGTCCCACCCCTTCTCCGGTGGGGTTGTACACATGTCGCAAGCCGGCGCTGATGTTGAGCAAGTCAGGGCGATTGCCCCAGTTCACCCACACAATCGGCACTTGAGCTTGTCGCAGGCGGGGCAGCAGGGCTTTTAGAGGGCCGATGGGAGCCCGCGCCGGTGTGACATCGACGCCGATGCTGGCCAGCCAACCGTCGGGATGACAAAAGTCGTTTTGCATGTCGATCACCAGCAGCGCCGCTTTGGCCAGATCCAAGCGCAGGGTTTTGCTGGAGGTGGGCAGCAGGATGGGCCGGGGATCCAAGGGCGGACGGGTGAGGTCGGCCATTTCGGCATTCACAGCCCAGGCATTGGGAGGGATCCCAAGGGTCTTCAAGGGGCGATTGGGAGTGCTCATGGATTCTCCGCTCGCGTCGCGCAGCAGTGGGATCAGGTGGGGCGGATGACTCACAACTACGCTCGACCTTAATGCACAGCCAACCTCACTTTGGAATCGTAGGCTACACTTTCTCACCTTATTGACGCATGGGATCCCCCAGGGTCAGTCGATAGGGGCTGAGATGGAGATCAGGAGAAGAAAAACCGAGGAGATTTCCGAAAAGCTGCCCAGGGATCCCTCCCTGCACGCTATGCTGTAGAAACTTGAAATGATTATGTAGAAGCATGAGCATCCTGCGGCAATATATCTTTCCCGCTCTCATCCTGCTGGTGTTTCTGTTTACCCTGGTGGTGGTGAGCATTCGCTCGTTTCTGCCGGAGGATATGGCCCAGCCTGCCCCTCTAGAAGAAGCGACGCCTGTGGCCCTTTCTGCAAATGCCTGAGGATGGCTGAACAAGGGATCCCTTTGCCTGTGGGTTATCGTTGGCGCATCGGTTCAGCCTGGGATCGGCCCTGGGTGCGACGAGGATTGCAGGCCACGTTGCAGGAATCTTTTCCAGAGCAAAGCAACTGGGATCACCTAGAAGAGACGCTGGATCGCCTCTTCGACCCACCCCGCACCCCCTGCTGGTGGATCTTGAAAGAAGAAACTGCAGAGCCGGTGGGCTGTGTTTGGGCCGGCATCTCCACCGATCAAGCCACCCATCGGCGGGTAGCCTACATTTTTCTGCTCTGGGTGGATCCCGCCCATCGCCGGCAGGGCCTGGGCAGAGCTTTGATGCAACAGGTGGAACGCTGGGGATCCCAGCAGCAGCTAGCTGCCATTACCCTGCAGGTTTACCATCACAACCAAGCCGCCCTCCATTTCTATCAGCAGGCCCACTTTGCTGTACAAGGCTACTGGTTGTACAAGCCGCTCAGCCCCGCGCCCATAGACGCGCATGTAGAAGAGCATGAATACAAAGGTCATGAAGTTTTGTGAATAAGCCGGGATCCGCTCTCAGTTGCTCCTTTGATGAAAGCGTGATGAAAACGATGGCATCGACCGGAGGGAACGCCCATGTCCAGACCCGTCAAGCTAAGTGAAGCCGAGATCCAGGCCAAGCTGGAGAAACTGCCCGGCTGGTCTTTGCGGGAGGGAAAGCTGCATCGCCAATTTCAGTTTGGTTCCTTTGTCGAAGCCTTTGGCTGGATGAGCAGTGTGGCCTTGGTGGCCGAGAGCATGGGGCACCATCCCGAATGGACCAATGTCTACAACCGCGTGCGGGTGCATCTTACCACCCACGATGCCGGGGGCATTACAGAACTGGACTTTACCCTGGCGCAACGCATGAACGAGCTGGCCAGCTAGACGCTTCAGTACCCAACTTTGGGGATCCCTCAAAGCCGGCTTGGCAGAGGATCCCCATTGGTTTGTTGCTGCCTCTAAGGTTGTGTCGGGAGTTGCGCTGGTCTGATAGACTAAGCCTAAGGTTAAGAAATGATAATTTTATGAACGTGCTGGTTGTGGGGGCGACGGGAACGCTGGGCCGTCAAGTGGTACGCCGAGCCATCGAAGAGGGACACCAAGTTACCTGTCTGGTGCGAAATCCGGCAAAGGCTGCTTTCTTGAGTGAATGGGGCGCTCAACTGAAAGTGGGAAATCTGCTTCAGCCCAGCACCCTCAACTCCGCGATGGAAGGCATCGAGGCGGTGCTCGACTGTGCCACGGTGCGGGTGACCGACACCCTCAGCGCCCGTCAGGTGGACTGGGATGGCAAGGTTACCCTGATCAATGCGGCACGGGCTGCCCAGGTAGGGCATTTTATCTTTTTCTCCATCATGGGCGCCCACCACGAGTATCCCAATGTGCCCCTGATGAATTTCAAGCATCACATTGAGAAGTATTTGGTTGGATCCCAGATGCCCTACACCATTTTCCGGCCAGCGGGCTTTATGCAGGGGTTGATCGGCCAGTACGCCATCCCCATCTTGGAAGAACAAATCGTCTGGGTAACCGGCGAGGGCATGCCAACGGCCTACCTAGACACCCTAGATGCAGCCCGGTTTGCGGTGCGAGCTCTCACTGTAGAAGCTGCCAAGCAGCAAATCTTTCCCTTGGTGGGGCCCAAGGCTTGGACGGCTCGAGAAGTCATTGCCTTGTGCGAGCAGCTCTCCGGCAAAAAGGCCAAAGTCAGCACCATGCCGCTGGGACTGCTGAGAGGGGCGCGCAAGGTGGCGCAGTTTTTTCAGTGGAGCTGGAACATTGCCGACCGGCTGGCGTTTGTGGAGGTGATCGCGGCCAAAGAACCCATGCATGCCGACATGACGGCTGTGTGCGAAACCTTGGGGATCGAACTGGCCTCTCTGACCTCGCTTGAGGATTACCTGGCGGAGTATTTCCAGAAGATGTTGAAACGGCTTCGCGAGCTAAAGGTCAAGCAACCCAAAGTCAAGACGCCCTTCTAGGTCGTTGTTCTCAGTCTTCTCGGCAATTTCACAGCAGCTTGAGCAGCAACCTTGGGAGAAGGGGTGGACGGGGTCGTGTTTGCGTTAGCGGATGCCATAGCCCCAACTACTGGGATGAACTCCCAGACACTTTTTATTGACACTGCGCCATATTCAAGTTGGCGGAGATCAACCCGTACCATAACACAAAGCCGCTCTGTCGCGACAGCGGGCCGTAGGCCTTCGCTTTGGCGGTGCGGAGCGCTAAACCCAGTTTTCTTGATCATTCCCTGTGTCCAAACAATCGCAAATCCTTAGGTTCCCAAGGGGTTCATTTCCATCTACGCTTTAGAGAGTGAGGGGGTGACAACGACAGAGGTTATTCTGCTCCCCCTGCTTGAACTATAGATTTTTGTCTATAGTTTTTATCGGAAAGTTCAATTTTTATCTATCTCGGTTCGCAGCTAAGATGCTGCTTAAGATTTTTTACAGGATCTCAGCAAGTGTTCCAGTTTGGCCAAGATCCCTGGCCGAAGGAGGATTATGAGCTTGAACGGGCTGGTCACAACTGCATGGCTGATTCCCCTCTACGCCTTGGTGGCGTGGGCGGGAGCGCTGATCTGGTCCCCAGGAATCACCCGGCGCACGGGACCACGTCCGGCAGGTTATCTGAATGCGCTCTTGACGTTGATGGCCTTCCTGCACAGTGTGGGAGCGCTGGTGGCAATTTGGGATCAGCCGGCGCAGGTCATTCGGTTGCCCTGGCTACAGGTGGGGGATCTGATGTTAGAGCTGCCGCTGCAGGTGTCATCGGTAACTCTGGGGGCCTGCGCTGTGGTGACGGGGCTGAACCTGGTGGCCCAGATCTACGGCTTTGGCTACATGGAAATGGACTGGGGCTGGGCGCGGTTTTTCTCCCTGCTGGGCCTGTTTGAGGGGGGGATGTGTGCCTTGGCTTTGTGCGACTCCCTCTTTTTCAGCTACGTGATCCTGGAGATTTTGACCCTGGGCACTTACCTGTTGGTGGGCTTTTGGTTCAACCAATCGCTGGTGGTGACGGGAGCGCGGGACGCTTTTTTAACCAAGCGCATCGGCGACCTGTTGCTCTTGATGGGGGTAATCGCCATCTATCCCCTGACCGGCTCCTGGGAGTTTGAGGATTTGGCGGCCTGGGCAGAGGCGGTGCAGGCAGGATCTGTCACTGTGGATCCCACCCTGCTGGCCCTGGTAGGGCTGGGGTTGCTGGCCGGCCCCGTAGGCAAGTGTGCCCAATTTCCTCTGCACCTGTGGCTGGATGAGGCGATGGAAGGGCCGATCCCCTCGACGATCTTGCGCAATGCGGTGGTGGTGGGCACAGGGGCCTGGGTGTTGATTCGCCTGCAACCCCTCTACGAGCTTTCCCCAACAGTGCTGAAGGTGATGCTGACTATCGGCAGCTTGACGGCGGTGGGGGGATCCCTAGTGGCCTTGGCCCAGATCGATGCCAAGCGGGCCCTGTCTTATCTGGTGAGCGCCTACATGGGCTTGATCTTTGTGGCGGTGGGCACCGGTCATCCCCAGCAAGCCTATGGGTTGCTGCTGACCTATGCGCCCGCGATGGCCCTGTTGGTGATGGCGCTGGGCATGGTGATCTGGAACAGCATTACCCAGGATCTGCGCTATCTAGGAGGCTTGTGGTCGCGGCGCCCTATCTCGGGGCTGTGCTTCTTGACCGGGATGGCTGGAATCATCGCTTTGCCTCCCTTCGGCTCTTTTTGGGTGCTGACGGATCTGTGGCAGCAGTTGGTGCAACCGGGGCAGGGGTTGTGGGCGGCAGTTGTGCTGGTTACCAATGCTGTAACGGCCCTAGGGCTGACACGGGTGTTTGGCCTGATCTGGGGGGGCAAGCCGCAGCAGATGAGCGAGCGTTCGCCGGAGGTGCATTGGCCGATGATGCTGCCCATGACGGTCACGATGGGGGTGGCGCTGCACATGCCCATGATCCTGGCGACGCTGGGTCTGATTCCCGCTCTGGAAGGGATCCCTGTTGGGGTAATGACGGGATCCAGCCTGACGGGGATTGCCTTGGGAGCCTGGCTGTATCTGCGTCCGCAGCGGCAGCCGGTGGACTGGGCCTTCTTGGCCGACTGGCAGGATTTGTTGGCCAACGACTTCTACACCCCCAAGCTCTACCGGGCCAGTGTCGTGTTTGCGGTACGCATCATCTCTGAGGTTACAGCCTTGTTCGACCGCTATGTGGTAGACGGCTTGGTAAATTTGACCAGCTTGGCGGTATTGGCGGGTGGACAGGTTTTGAAATACACCACCTCTGGCCAGTTGCAAGCCTACGTGCTGACGATTGTGGTGGGGGTGGCCCTGCTGGGCTGGCTGATTCTCTAGGCTTGGGCAAGGTAGCGGGACGGAGTCCTTAGATAAAGAGGGAAAAGACCATGCTGAGTGCCTTGATTGTGTTGCCGATCTTGGGATCCCTGCTCCTGTTCTTAGGCTTGGGGGGGCGAAAGCTGGCGGTGGCCTTGGCCGGGATCCTGCTGGGGATCTCGCTGCTGCTGTTTGCCAACTTTGACCTGCAAGCGGAAGGGCTGCAGTGGGTGCAGCGGTGGGATTGGATCCCGGCAATTGGGCTGAGCTACTCCCTGGGCCTGGACGGGTTTTCCCTGCTGATGGTGGCTTTGAATGGGCTGCTCACGCTGATTGCGGTGCTGACAGCTGAGCCAGAGGTGAAGCGGCCCAACCTCTTATACGGCTGCATTTTGTTCATGAGCGGGTCGGTCAACGGGGCTTTTGTTGCCCAGAACCTGCTTTTGTTCTTCTTGTTTTACGAGCTGGTGCTGATCCCGATCTATCTGCTGATCTCCATCTGGGGCAGCGGCAAACGGGATTATGCTGCCATCAAGTTTTTGATTTACACCGCCGTTTCCGCCATCTTTCTGTTGGGGGCCTTTTTGGCCATCTACTGGCTGGGGGATCCCCATAGCTTTGAGCTGCTGGAGATCCGCATCACCTCTCTCAGCCCTGTTGCCCAGACCTTGACGCTGTTGGCCTTGATCGTGGCTTTCGGCATTAAGATGCCGCTGATCCCCTTCCACACCTGGTTGCCTGATGCATACGGGGAGTCGTCGCCGCCAGTGGCCATCCTCCTGGGAGGGATCCTCTCCAAGTTAGGCACGTACGGTCTGTTTCGCTTTGGGCTGCAGTTGTTTCCCCAAGCTTGGGCCGACCTGGGCGGGATCCTAGCCTGGTGGGGAGCCATTGCCGTGTTGTCCGGGGCTTTGGCAGCCATCGCCCAAAAAGACATCAAGCGCATGGTGGCCTACAGCTCCATTGGCCACATGGGCTACATCTTGCTGGGCATGGCGGCAGCCACCCCCATTAGCCTGACCGGGGCAATGGTGCAGATGGTCTCCCATGGTCTCATCTTGGCGCTGCTGTTTGATCTGGTGGGCTTGGTGGAGCGCAAAGTGGGAACGCGGGATCTGGATGTGCTCAACGGCCTGCTCAACCCCTTGCGAGGCTTGCCCACAGTGAGCGCCCTGCTCATCTTGGGGGGGATGGCCAGCGCCGGGATCCCTGGCCTGGTGGGCTTTGTGGCGGAGTTCTTGATCTTCCAGGGCAGCTACCAAGATTTTCCTCTGCCCACTTTGATCAGCATCTGTGGCACCGGCTTGACGGCGGTGTACTTTGTGATTTTGCTGAACCGCACCTGCTTTGGCAGGTTGGACAACCGCACCGCCTACTACCCGCGCGTGCATGGCTGGGAGCGGATCCCGGGGCTGATTTTGACGGCCTTGATCGTTTGGTTTGGGATCCAGCCCATGAGCCTGGTGAAATGGCCACAACCCTTGGCCTTTACCCTATCCACCCAGGTGGCTCAGGCCCAAACGCTTATCTTGGCATCAGCCGGTGACCTTGCCCCCATCACCCTCTCTGGAGCCGATCCAGGCAAGCGGGAAACTCCCAGGAATTGAGATCCCAGGGAATGACCTCAAGGAGCCAGAACTTTTGAAGAGTTGGAGACTTCTTCTATGACGACAACCCTCACAGCCCGCAAGCTGCCCCCTTCTACCCATCCTTTTGCGGATGTAGTCCACCGCCTGGAGGCAGGGGGATCCATGCTGCCAGATACGCCGGAAAACCTGATGCAAATTATCGGCCTCTACAAAGCCTATGCCGTGCCAATGGATTTCTACTGGCGGGATCTGCTCTACATTGCCGAGCAGGTGTTTGTGGATCCCTTGCCTTTTTTCAAGTTCATCATTCCTGAAGAGTATCTGAAGCTGGCCAACCACTACGCGGGGGATAACGCGGATTTGCGCATTTGGCGAGGCCAGGCTACGGCCCACCCCGAGCTGCTGGAGTTCATGGAAAAAGGGGAGCTGAAGCGCAAGCTGCCCAGAATTTTGCATCACCTCTGGCATGACCGCATCAACATGGAATTTGCCGAAGAATGTATGCGGGCCATGCTCTGGCACCGGGATATGGGGGGCTTGCTGGATCCCTACATGGATTCCGAAGAATACAAGCAAAATGCCGACCGCGCCATCCGCGCCTATTGCCAGGGCAACCCCTTGTTGATGGGGCTATACAAGCTCTTCCCTGATATGTTCTTGGAGCTGTGCCGCCAGGCCACCATGTACTCGGTGTTGGGCCTGTTTTGGGAGGTGATGGCTCCGGTCTTTTTTGAGATCAGCGATCTCTACGACGAAGGCAAAATTACCAGCGTGCCGGAGGCGATGAACTTTTTGGTCAACGGGATCTTCGCCATTGCCGGACGACCCATCTACCATCGCGTGCGCATTCGGGGAGAATGGTACGATATTGTGCCCAAATCCAAAGGATTCACCTGGCTATATGAGGCTGCCTTCCCCTATGTAGAGGCCGTGTTTTATCGCACCTCTCCTTTCCGCGGCACTAAGTCCTACAACGCCCAGGCCAACGAAGTTCCCACCAACCAGTTGGACTTCCACTACGGGATCCTCTACGCCGATAAGTTTCCGGTGGGCACCGCCGGGATCCCGCCCACGCTCTTGCACCAGGATATGTACCACTTTTTGCCCCAGTATTTGGTGGAGTATTATCGCAAGCATTGCCGCGGCGAAGAGGATATGCTGATTCAATTGGGGGTTAGCTTCCAGCGCTCCATGTACAACGTCACCTCAGCCGTGATTCAGGCGGGAAGGGCCGCTTTCTTGTATCCCCTTGATGATCCAAATCCACGGCACTTGATGATGAACCGCCGCTATTTTGAGGGACAACTCAATCGCTTCACCCGACCGGAATACGGGATCCGAGAAGCCGCCCGTCTTTCCTACATCCAGGATCAGAATTATCGCTAGCCTATGGCAACTTTAACCATCCCAAAACATTTCGAGCAGCAACTTTGTTAGCAGCAACTTCCCAGCCAAAGGATCCCAGCCATGCCCGATATTGTTGATATTGCGGTCTCTGCTGAGGGTTTTTCCACCTTGGTAACTGCCGTTAAAGCGGCAAACCTGGTGGATACTTTGAAAAGCCCCGGCCCCTTTACCGTTTTTGCCCCCACCGATGCGGCTTTTGCCAAGCTGCCCCCTGGCACCATCACCACTCTGGTGCAAAACATCCCCCAACTGACTCGCATCCTGTGTTACCACGTGGTGCCCGGCCGCTTGAAAAAGGCAGATTTGGCCAAGTACCAAAGTGTGGGCTCGGTAGAGGGATCCCCCATCGACTTGTTGATCGAAGGGGACGTTTTCGAGGTCAATAACGCCACCGTTATCCAAGCGGACATCGAAGCCGATAACGGCATCATCCACGTCATCGACACTGTCATCCTGATGCGGCCCCACTGGTTCTGGCCGATCATGAACTCTGCTTTGGCCGCCTCGGCCAGAGGATAGACAGATCTATCCTGAACGGAGGTTGGGGAAAGTGCCTGGGTGAACACTCTCCCCGGCTATGCCTTCCAATGGGTACGGTCAGAGATTTCTGCTCCGCGTGCAGTCTACACCATCCCCCGCCCCCCACAGGGTGGGGATTTTTGTCTCTCGGTAGCAGTGATGTCGCCGTCTTTTAAACCCAGAGATGAATCCGAAGCTGGGCCTGATACGTACCTTATTTAGCCTGTTCTCTGACCGAGGAGCTTTTTCCATGTTGTTGATCGGTTTTGCCCTTCGGCCTCGTTCAATTTTCGAGGCTTTTTGCGGCTTTTGCCTGGTTGCTGTCTTGTTTCTCAGCGGTTAAGGAAGCTTTACAAATCTCACAACCCCACTTCTACCCATTGCTAACTTTGGCCCTGGGCACATTCACATTGCTCAGCCGCAGCCAGGACAATCTTTCGCCCAGGCCACAGGGCCGGTGGCCTTTGTCTTGAACATGTTGCCGAATCCAGGCAATCAGTCGGGGAATTTCCGACTGGAAGCCAACCTCACCCCTGAGCAAGTCTCCAGCTTTTTGGCCGGAGCTTACTACATCAACATTCACACGCAGGCCAACCCGCCGGGCGAGTTGCGAGCCCAGGTGGTTTTCCCTCGCTAAGGTTTGATCCAGTACCCCATCTGGGATCCCCGCAGGTGAGGGGATCCCTAATTTTTGCGGACGGATTGGCTGTTCTGTGAACTCCCCCACGGTCAGTCGTGCCGGCAGGACAGAGTTTCTGTGTAGCTCCTGGCCAGCAGCTTTCGGTAGTCCTGGAGCTGGCCTGCCAGTCCCCTTTACAGAGCGAGCTGTAGGCTTCACCTCTGGGCTAGCTGTGGAGCGCCAAGGGAATAACTACACAGGTTGTTGCCCACCTACAATGGCCCGACAGCGAATGTAGGGGCCGCCCGCATCCACCTTGGCCGGTTGACCCTTGCCGCAATGGCCGGATCCCAAGTCCCACAGGAAGTCCCGCGAGACGGCATCCACCGATTGCAGCACCTCAAAAGCATTGCCGGTGATGGTGACACCGCGCAGCAACTCCGCCAGCTTGCCATCGCGAATGCGGTAGGCCCGCTCTACCCCAAACATAAACTCGCCCGTGGAGTCCGCCTGCCCGTTCCTGGCCCCATCCAGGAAGTAGCCATCGGGAGTGCTGGCGATGATTTCCTCTAGCGTTTGGGATCCGGGTTCAATGAAGGTGTTGCGCATGCGGATCAAAGGCTCATCGGCATATTCCCAGGCGCGGGCATTGCCGGTGGGCTCTACGCCAAAGTGGGCAGCAGTTTCGCGGTTGTGGAGATAGCTGACCAGAATGCCGTTTTGGATGATGGTGGTGCTTTGGGTAGGAACGCCCTCGTCGTCCACAGGAAGGGTTCCCCCTGCCCCCGGCATAAACTCTGAATGGCCGGAGTCTTTGAGGGTAACCCAGTCGCTGGCCACCCGCTGCCCCAGCTTGCCGGCAGCCACAGAACCCGCCAGAACAAAATCCGCCTCGACCGTGTGGCCAATGGCCTCGTGCACCAACAGCCCCACGATGGAAGGCGACAGAATAACCGTGGCCCATCCCCCTTCTGCGTAGCCTGCGGACAACAAGTCAACAGCGGTAGCAGCCGCCTTTTCCGCCATCTGCAAGGGATCCGAGCGGAACAGGCAATCCCATCCCCCCGTTACCCCAATGGCCTCGGAGCCACTGCTGAGCTGGCCGTCCGCTTCGGCCACCGCCTGAACTCGCAGCTCGGGGCGCACCAGACGAAAGGCCACATCCGCCCCATCGGTGGTGACGATGGCTTTTTCCTCGTAAATCTCGTTGTAGGTGCAACTGGCGGAGCTAATTTGGCGGGAAGCCTGCCGGGCCTGCGCCTCGGTTTCCAGAGCCAACTGGATCTTCGCCTCCAGCGGTTTGTTCAACACCTCCTCCACACCGGGCTCGCAGAACTCCCCTTGGGCCAGCCGCACACTGGGCAGGGATCCCAGCTTTTGTTTGCGGTAGTCGGCGCTGGCTTGGGCGGCACGGCGAGCTTCAGCGATGGCCTCCCGAATGGCAGCCGGCGAGGGATCCCCGGTGGCAGCAAAGCCCCAAGTGCCGGCCTCCAACACCCGCACCCCCACTCCGGAACGGCGACGAACCGCGGTGCGCTCAAGGCGGCCCTTCTCGGCAGTGATGCTGCGAAACACCTTGCTGTGGTAGCGCAGTTCCACAAAGCCAGAGCAGTCCCGAAGGATGTCGCGCAGAAGGTCTCGCATAGCAACAGGGAGATGGGTGTAGTCCTCAGTCCAGCATAGCCCGATCCTGGAAAGTCGATGAGCTGCCACGCCGAGTGAAAGCCCCGATCCCGTTCGTGTCAGCAGTGCGGAACATTTTGGCCAGGCCCGCCGTTAGAGGACGAAGTTAACCAGCTTTTTCGGCACCACCACCACTTTTTTGGGTGTTGCCCCCTCCAGGTATTTCTGCGCTGCTTCTGACCGAAGGGCCAACTGTTCCTGCTCCTCCGGCGTTACCTCGGCAGGGGCCTCAAACGAGCCGCGCAATTTGCCGTTCACCTGAATCACAATGGTCACCGTGTCGGCCACCAGCGCTGCCGGGTCATAGCTGGGCCAAGACTGCCGATGCACCGAGTCTGCGCCCCCCAGCGCCTGCCACAGCTCCTCCGCAATATGGGGGGCAAAAGGCGCCATCAGCAACACCAGCGTGCGGATCCCCTCTGCATAGACCGGCGAATCCGGGATCCCGGCCTCCCCCAGAGCATTGCTCAGCTTCATCAGCTCGGCAATGGCAGTGTTGAATTGATAATCGTTTTCCAGATCTTCGCTGACTTCCTTGATGGCGGTGTGGATGGCCCGGCGCAGATCTTTTTCCGCCTTGGTCAGGGATCCCACCTCGACCTTGGCCGGCAACAGCTCTGAGACCCTGCCCCGCCAGGACTCCGTCCCGCCACCCCGAACGACAAACTCGTACACCTGCCGCCAGACGCGGTTGAGAAAGCGAAATTGCCCTTCCACGTCGGCATCGTCCCACTCCAGATCCTTCTCCGGCGGGGCCTTGAACAAGATAAACATGCGGGCCGTATCCGCCCCGTAGTGGGCCAGCACCTCCTCAGGATCCACGCCGTTGCCCTTGGACTTGGACATGGTAGCGTAGATAACTTGCAGGGGCTCGCCCGTTTCCGGATCCCGCGGGTCGTTGGGATCCTTCACCAGAGCTGCCGGGATCCAGCGATCCTTGCCGGACTTGTTGGGGTTGTAGTAGGTGCGCCCTTGCACCATCCCCTGGGTGAGCAGACGCAGGAACGGCTCGTCAAAATCCAGCAGCCCCCGATCCCGCAACACCTTGGTAAAAAAGCGGGAATAGAGCAGGTGCAGGATGGCGTGCTCGATGCCGCCCACGTACTGATCCACCGGCAGCCAGGCGTTCACCTGGTCTTTGCGGAAGATCTCTCGGTCGTTGCGGGCATCGCTAAAGCGCAGGAAGTACCACGACGAGCAGACAAAGGTGTCCATGGTATCGGTTTCCCGGCGAGCCTCCGCGCCACAGGTGGGGCACTTCACCTTCACCCAGTCCTCCAACTGGGCCAACGGGGATCCCCCTCGCCCCGTCAGCTCCACATCCTCCGGCAAGAGCACCGGCAGATCCTTCTCCGGCACCGGCACAATGCCACACTGGGGACAATGGATCACCGGGATGGGACAACCCCAGTAGCGCTGCCGCGAGATCAGCCAATCCCGCAGGCGGTAGTTGATCTGCTTTTCCCCCAGCCCCTGGGCTTCCAGCCAGGCGATGGCTCTTTCCACGCTTTGCCCTGGGCCTTTGCCCACCGGGATCCCGTCTAGGGGGCCAGAGTTGATCATCACCCCTTCCCCCGTCCAGGCAGCCTGCAGTTCTGAGGACTCCGTCCCGCTGGCGCGATCCGCTGAGGCCGGAGAACCCTCCGGCGGCTGCACCACCCGCTTGATGGGCAGGCCGAACTTGCGGGCAAACTCGAAATCCCGCTGGTCGTGGGCAGGCACGGCCATGATGGCCCCCGTCCCGTAGCCCATCAACACATAGTCGGCAATCCAGATGGGGATCCGCTCTTGGTTAACGGGGTTGATGGCGTAGGATCCCGTCCAAACCCCTGTCTTTTCCCGGTCTTCGGCGCTGCGCTCGATCTCGCTGCGGGCAGCGGCCTGGGCTTGATAGGCTCTGACGGCCTGCAGTTGCTCGGCAGTGGTGAGCTTGTCCACCAAGGGGTGCTCCGGCGCCAGCACCATGAAGGTGGCCCCCCAGAGGGTATCGGGCCGGGTGGTGAACACTGCCAGCTCGTCCCCTGCCTCGGTTTTGAAAATCACCTTAGCCCCCACCGATTGGCCAATCCAGTTCTCCTGCATGGTGCGCACCCGCTCCGGCCAGCCGGAGAGCTTTTCCAGATCCGCCAGCAGTTGGTCGGCATAGGCGGTGATTTTGAAAAACCACTGCTTGAGCATGCGCTTTTCCACCAGGGCACCGGATCTCCAGGAGCGCCCCTCCGCATCCACCTGCTCGTTGGCCAACACCGTCTGATCCACCGGATCCCAGTTCACCGCCGCCTCTTTCTGGTAGGCCAAGCCGGCCTTGAAAAATTGCAGGAAGATCCACTGCGTCCACTTGTAGTAGTCCGGCGAACAACTGGTAATCTCCCGCTCCCAGTCGTAGGACAGGCCCAACCGCTGCAACTGATCCCGCATCTGGGCAATGTTTTGGTAGGTCCACTTGGCCGGTGGGATCCCCCGGTCGATGGCGGCATTCTCCGCCGGCAGGCCAAAGGCATCCCAGCCCATCGGGTGCAGCACTGCGTACCCCTGCATTCGTTTGTGGCGGGCAATTACATCGGTGATGGTGTAATTGCGCACATGCCCCATGTGCAGGTTGCCGCTGGGGTAGGGGAACATAGACAGGGCATAAAATTTGCGGCTCCCGTCCTTCAGCTCTGGGGTGCGATCCAGCCCAATTTCACGCCAGTGGGCCTGCCACTTGCTCTCAATGGCCTGGGGATTGTAGCGCGCGTCCACGGTTCGATGCTCCTGGGAAAAAAGCGCATACGCTGGGAGATAGAAGCATTTTGACATACTCCCCACGCCAGTGCTCTCAAGCAAGGAACGGGATCCCTATTGGCGCTGACAAACCGACAAGCAGGGATCACAAGCAGGGATCAGTAGGTTTCTTCGTGCCACCTGTCTGCTTTCTTCAGTTCCTTCTGGAACTTGCTCCAATCCTGACCGGCTTGTTCGGCCAAAGGCCCCATGACGTTGTTGATCCCGTCCTCCATCCCCTTGAGGCCGCAGATGTAGGTGTAGGTGTTGGGCTGTTGCAGCATCTCCCACAGCTCGGCGCCGTACTCGGCCATGCGGTTTTGCACGTACATTTTCTTGCCATCGGGGGTTTGTTGCTCGCGGCTGATGGCGTAATCGACGCGGAAGCGATCCCCGTACTGGGCTTTCCAGGCCTCCAGATCCCCGTGGTAGAGCAAGGTGGAGGTGGTGGGCACCCCAAAGAACAGCCAGATCTTGCCCTGATAGTTGGGATCCTCTTCAAACAGGTGCTTGATGAAAGCGCGAAAAGGAGCAATGCCGGTGCCGGTGGCGATCAAGATCAGGTTGGCATTCTCATCTTCAGGCAACAGGAAGGTTTTCCCCGATGGCCCCGTAATCATCACCTCATCGCCCGCCTTCAAATCGGTGAGGAAGCCGGAGCAGACCCCCACCCCCGGCTGGCCTGTCTCTCTATCGACATATTCAGCCCGCTTCACGCTCAAAGAGACGGTGCGCCCCTCGCCATCATCGCCAAAGCGGGTGGAAGCAATCGAGTAGAGGCGGGGCTTGTGGGGCTTGCCCTTGGCATCTTCGCCAGGAGGGATAATGCCAACGCTTTGCCCTTCTAGGTAGCGGTAGTTGGGATCCGGCAAGCTGAGCACAATGTGCTTAGTCAGTCCGGGTGCTCCTTCGCCGACAATGGAGTAGGTCTCCACACATTGGCCGATCAAGGGGGCGTTGGGACGATACAGATTGACGACAACCTCTCGCTTTTCTGCGCTGGCAACCATACCTGCGATCTGCTCCTGGCACTGGGAGGAAATGAGTTTACATATAGCAAAATAGCAAACACCACAGCAGCCCGGCTGCTCAAATGGAACTTGTTCAGAGGAGAAGCAGACGACCTTCGCCAGCCCCCCAGGCCGTCCTGAGAGCGGCAACCCCGGAAAAATAATCCCGGCCAAGCTCATCGGCCAAAAATATGGATTTTTTGTTAAATTGTTGCTTAGGGTGCCCACAGCTCTGGCCTGCCAGCGGCTTGTGATGTAACGGCTTTATTTGGTATCATGCAAGATCGTAACAGTTGGTAACTTTCTAGAGCCTTTTTCTCAGTTTTGCCCTGCCCGTCCCCAAGGAGTTCCCATGGCAAGCAGTCCTGATCGTGTTGTGATGATTGGTGTCGCCGGAGATTCTGGCTGTGGCAAGTCCACCTTTTTACGCCGGCTGGGGGATCTATTTGGCCGGGATCTGATTACCACCATCTGTCTGGATGACTATCACTCCTTGGATCGCTACCAGCGCAAAGAGAAGGGCATCACGGCGCTGGATCCCCGCGCCAACAACTTCGACCTGATGTACGAGCAGGCCAAGGCGCTTAAGAACGGCCAAAGTGTGATGAAGCCCATCTACAACCACGAGACGGGGCTGATTGACCCACCGGAGCTGGTGGAGCCCAACCGCATCATCGTCCTGGAGGGGCTGCATCCCATGTATGACGAGCGGGTGCGCCAGCTGCTGGACTTCAAGGTGTACTTGGATCTGGCCCCAGAGATCAAGATTGCTTGGAAAGTGAAGCGGGACATGGCGGAGCGGGGCCACACCTACGAAGATGTGTTGCGCTCAATCGAGGCTCGCCGCCCGGACTTTGAAGCCTATGTCGATGTGCAGAAGCAGTACGCCGATGCCGTCATTGAGGTTTTGCCTACCCAGTTGTTGCCGGAGCTGGATCCAGAGCACAAAGTACTGCGGGTGCGGCTGATCCAGCGGGAAGGGGTGAAGTACTTCGACCATGTTTATCTCTTTGACGAAGGCTCCACCATTGATTGGATCCCCTGCGGCAAAAAGCTGACTTGTTCCTATCCAGGGATCCGCCTCCACTATGGCCCTTCCACCTACTTCGAGCACCCGGTTTCGATTCTGGAGATCGACGGCACCTTCGACAAGCTGGAAGAGGTCATCTACATCGAGAACCACCTGAGCAACTTGTCCACCCGCTACTATGGCGAGCTGACGGAACTGTTGCGCAAGCACCCGGAATACCCGGGATCCCGCAATGGCTCTGGTCTGATTCAGATCATCGTGGGCCTGAAGCTGCGCGCCCTCTACGAGCAAATTCGGGCAGAAGCCAAAGAGCTGGCGGTGGCTTCCTAGTGTTTGCCCCGCTTAGGGGATCCCTTCGGTAAAGTGTTGGTGCAGGTCGGCTGACCCAGCATAGGTCGGCAGTAGGGCTTCGGTGTATGCAGGGATTCCAGTTGGAGATCTTTCCGGAGGGCCCCGTCTTAATCCAACGGGCCATCGAGATTTGGCAAGCTCGGTCAGCCGCTGCCATTCGCGAGCGGGGACGCTTTACGGTGGTCTTGGCCGGGGGAAGCACCCCCAAGAAGCTGTATGCTGCCCTGGCCCAAACCCCAGGGATCCCTTGGCAACAAACCTGGCTGTTCTGGGGAGACGAGCGCTATGTTCCCCCGGATCACCCTGAGAGCAACTACCGTATGGTGCGGGAAACCTTGCTGGAGCAGATCGGGATCCCGGCGGCTCAAGTTTTCCCTATGCCCACCCAAGCGGGGGATCCCCTTCGCGATGCTGCCGAATACGAGGCGACCCTGCGGCAGATTTTCGGTACAGAGTGCCCTTCTCTCGACCTGGTATGGCTGGGAGTGGGGGAAGATGGCCACACAGCTTCCTTGTTTCCCGACACAGCCGCTCTGCAGGTGCAGCACCGCTGGGTGACAGTGGGGCAAAAAGGGCAGGAGCCGCGTCTAACCTTGACCTATCCTGTTCTGAACCAGGCAGCCCAGGTGGTGTTCCTGGTAACCGGAGCGAACAAAGCCCCCATCGTGAAAGAGGCGCTGACCACCGAGGCCCACCTACCCTGCCAGCGCATAAACCCCAGAGGACGGCTGCTGTGGTTGCTGGATGCGGCGGCAGCAGCTCAACTGCCCCTGCCCTGTGTCCCGCTGCTCAGCTAAACAACAGGCGGGCTAACTGCCGATGGGATAGGATCCCCAGGCCCACCGCCCCCAAAATCATCCCAGCCCATTCCAGTGGCCACAGGTTTGATAGCCCCAGCGGCCAACCCACCAGGTTTCATGGGTCGAGAACCGGCGGGGCAGGGATCCCTCAGGGGTTGCCGGGCAAATTCTTCAGTACTGGAATCACCAGCTCTTGGACGGGCAGCGCTACGGGCTGGGCGGAGTCACTGCTCAGGGAGCTGGATGGCGCAGAAGGAGAAGAGCTGGGGATCTCGCCCATGGGCCGCAGTTGCCAGCGGATGATCTGCTCGCCGCGGTAAAAGGTGACCAACAACTGATCCCCTTGCGATTGGATTTGCCAAGTGCCATCGCCGCTGGTTACCGAAATATGGCCGCCGGAAAAGGGTGCATCCAAAGCCGGCCCCGATTGGCTCCAGATACGCCCGCCACCCGTTTCCAAGATCAATTGCACCGTCGCCCCCTGCCCCTGGCCGCTCAAAATTTGGCCGGTTCCGCTCCAAACTCGGGTTTCCGTCTGAGCCACGGCGGGTTGCCCAAGCTGCAGAACCATGAGCAACAGCCCTGCCCAGCTCCAGTGATTTCGCAGCCTCCCTCTCCCATCAGGGAAGAAGGAAGAAGAGCGAGAGAAACAAGCCATTGCACTCACGTTGATACCACGCGCCGCGATAGGTCTAAAACAGACGAAGAAGAAGGCGAAAAGGTGTCGCAGGAAGCAATCCTTTACACAGTCTTTTTCACAGTCTACCGAGAGGCTCCGGGATCCCTCTGCGCTCTCTTGGCTCTGGGTTAAGCCTGCTGCTGGAATCCTCCCTCGGCTTGATCCCAATCTAGCAATCTCCATACCCCCAGCCAGGATGTAACCTGAGACTCTGGCTGCGGGGATCCCCAGCAACTGTTTCGTCAATGCGCAGAGTCAAGGCCCAGGGTATCTCCGACGCGATCCCGATCCTCACGACTTGAGAGAAAGGAAACGCTCCAGAGCTGCCACCATCGCCGGTGGCCAACGGCGGACGGTTTTCACCCATTCCAGGTCGGCGTAGCGGGGATCCAGTCCTTGCACAGCCACCCAGTGACTTTCAGCCTCTCCCTGGCGACCCTGCGCCCAAAGAATGGCGCTGAGAGCAGCCCGCATATCTGGAAACTTCGGGTACTTGCGCACCAGAGCCCGCATCAAGCGCAGGGCAGCTTCTGTTTCGCCCACCTGGTAGAGGCTCAGAGCATAGTTGGCCTGAGCGAAGGCGTAGTCGGGAGCCAATTCTGTGGCGCGGCGGTAGTCGGCCAAAGCCTGTTGCCATCTGCCCAGCCCTGCTTCCGCATTGCCACGGTTGTTGTAGGCCGCGGCATCGTTGGGATCCAACTGCAACACCCGCTCATAATCGGCAATTGCTTCCTGCCACCGCCCCAGCCCCTCCAGAGCAGTTCCTCGATTTAGATAGGGATCCGGCGCCTCAGGGGCCAAACGAATGGCCTCAGCATAATCCTCCAGAGCTGCCTGCAGTTGGTGCTGGCTGACACGGGCATTGCCCCGGTTGCTCCACAGGGCTGGGTTGTCCGGCTGGATCTGCAACAGTTGAGTCCACAGGGCTTCCGCCTGGGCAAAATCTCCCCTCTGAGTTGCAGCAAAGGCTTCCTCAAACAGTCGATCGATCTGGCGATCCACCTTGTGGCTCGCCGCCGTTGCCACAACACCCGATCCAGGCCAGATAGGGATCCCCAACCAAAGCAGCAGCCCCAGCAACAGAGCCGAGAGGACATTGGAGACAGACTTCATGGCCGCCAAAACCACCTCAGATGGGGTGTTTCCACCTTAAGCCATTGCCACAGAAGGGGGTCTGATGGTTAGCGCGCCCTGGAGGACTCGAACCCCCGACATCCGGTTTTGGAGACCGACGTTCTACCAACTGAACTAAGGACGCATTGGCCAAAGGTTACACCCGCCTACCCAGTGTAGCAGGTACACCCACCTTTCAAAGAAGCTGTTCCTTGCTATCCGCACTCTCTGTCTTGGCCTTGATACGAGTGGCTTTGCCCACCCGATCCCGCAAATAGAACAGCTTGGCCCGACGCACTTTACCCCGCCGCAGCACCTGAATCGACTCGATGCGCGGGGAGTGAATGAGGAAAACCCGCTCCACACCGATCCCTTGGAAAACCTTGCGCACCGTAATGGTGCGGTTGATACCGGAGTGGCGCATGGCAATGACCGTGCCCTCAAAGGCTTGTACCCGCTCCTTGCCCCCCTCTTGAATGCGAACTCCCACCCGTACCTGATCCCCAACCCGAATCTCCGGCAGATCCGGCTTCATCTGGGCAGCTTCAATGGAGCGGATGATCTCCTCAGCGTTGATGCGAACGTTCATGGCCTTCCCGCGCTACCGGCAGTTAACCATGGTAACAATCGTCGCTGTTTTTTGTACAGAGCTGGCCGACATAGAGCTCAAGAGGTGGGAGACTGTGTTTACGCTTCCCCCATTTTTCCAATAGGCTAGACAAAGATAAAGCTTTTGTTACAAACGGGAGACTTTTGTGATCCTGCACACCGATGAGCCCAAGACGGGATCCCTGTCTACTCCCAGGCCTGCAGATCAGCCTCTGCCCCAGAGCAAACCCCGCCCCAAGAGATTTCCCTTCGGTTGGATGCTCTTGGGCTTGCTGTTGGCCGGCCTAGGGGGCAGCGGTCTCCTGATCCAGCGTCAGCTGCAGCAGCAGAGGGCAGAACGGCTGGAAAGATTGACGGTACCGGTTCAAGTGGTGGATCTGACCCAACGCCTGCGGGTGAGCGGCCAGGTGCAGCCGATCCGCCAGGTGAATGTCAGCCCCCGCGAGTCGGGTCGCTTGGCGGAGCTGTTGGTGGATCAGGGAGATGAAGTGGTGGCAGGGCAGTTGTTGGCCCGGATGGACTACGGCGATCTTGCCAGCGGCATTCGGCAAGCCCAGGCCCGCATTCAAGAGCTGCAAGCTCGTCTGGCGGAGCAACAGGCCGGAGAGCGCCCCCAGGTGATCGCGGCGGCCCAGGCCAGGGTGGATGCTGCCCGGTCGCAGGTGGACTTGGCTCAGAGGGAGTTAGAGCGCATCCAGGCCCTGGTGCAGGCGGGGGTGGTAGCCCGCAGCGAGCTGGATCAACGCTCGGCCCGCCTGGAACAAGCGCAAGCGGATTTGCGAGCTGCTCAACAGGAGTTGGAGCGATTGCAACTGGGGAGCCGCCCGGAAACCCTACAGCAAATTCAAGCCCAAATTGCCCAGGCACAAGCCGAGCTGGCCCAACGGCAATCCCGGCTGGCCGAGGCCGAAGTCCGCGCCCCCTTTTCCGGTGTGGTGGTGCAGCGCTTTGCCGAGGTGGGATCCTTTGTAGCTCCCACAACAGCAGCTTCCGATGCCACCGCAGCTTCTTCCAGTTCCATTTTGGCGCTGGCTCAGGGAATTGAGGTGCGGGCAGAAGTGCCAGAAGCCCAGATTGCCCAGGTGCGGGTGGGTCAGCCGGTGGAGATCCGCTCCCTGGCCTACCCCGACCGCCTGGTGCAGGGGCGGGTGAAGCGGATTGCACCCGCTACGGTGGTGGTGCGAGAGGTAACCGTCTTTCGGGTCTTCGTTGAACCGGAGCCTGGGGCCGACTTTTTGCGCACCGGCATGACTGTTTCGGTGGATTTCATTGGGGATCCCCAGCCTCAGGCTCTGACGGTGCCCTCAGTGGCTATCCTCCGGGAGGAAAGCCAGGAAGGCGTGCTCCTGCTGGATCCCCAAAGCCGGCAACCTGTCTATCGGCGCGTGGAAACGGGCATCACTCAGGGTGGAGTTACCCAAATCCTCTCTGGTCTGCAGGCAGGGGATCGGGTCTTTACTGCCCTGCCTCCTGGGGTGAACCTAGAGACCTTGATTCAAAGAGCGGAGCAACAGCCATGAGCCTGGCAACGGCGGCCAAAATGGCCTGGCAAATGGTGCGACGACATCGCCTGCGCACCGGGCTGAGCATGCTCGGGATCCTCATCGGCAATGCGGCGGTGGTGGCCATTGCCGGATTTGGCTATGCTGCCCAAGAGATGGCAGTGGATCAATTTCGCTCTCTGGGCACCAACTTGCTGATCGTCTTTTCGGCCAACTTGGGCCTGGTCGATGCCGGCAACATCCGCCCCCTCACTTTGGAGGATGTGCGAGCCATTGCTGCGGAAGTGCCTGCCGTGTCAGCAGCCGTCCCCAGCCTGGGCACCAATGTGCGCGCTGTGCGAGGTGGAGTGGATCGCCGCTATGAGGCCACCGGCACTTGGCCGGAGTACTTGTCGGTGTTGAACTTAGAGATCGAGGCAGGCCGCTTTCTCTTGCCCTCCGACATCGAGGAACAGCGCCCGGTGGTGGTGCTGGGCAGCGATGCCGCCAGCCAGTTGTTCGGCCTGGATCCCGCCGCTGCCATTGGGGAGACCGTCCTGCTGAACAACTTGCCCTTCGAGGTAATCGGCACTTTGCGCTCGAAGCCGACGGTGTTTGGCAACAGCGATGCCGGAGTGTTTCTGCCGGTGGATGTGGTGGCCAATCGGTTGGTCGGGCGACGCTCCCCCTACGGCACAGAGCTGACGGCGATTTTCGTCTCGGCCCGCTCTGAAGCCGATCTGCCTGCTGCCGAGTTCCAAATCCGCAACCTGCTGCGCCAGCGGCACCAATTGGTGGGAGAAGATGACTTCATCATCCGCAACCAAAAGGTGCTCCTGGATGGGTCGGCCAGGATTTTGAGCCTGCTGCGGGTGCTGCTGACGGGCACGGCGGCCCTCTCCCTGCTGGTGGGAGGGGTGGGGATCATGAATGTGATGCTTATCTCGGTTGCGGAACGCACCCATGAGATCGGGCTGCGCAAGGCGATTGGGGCGGATAGCCGGCAGATTTTGCAGCAGTTTGCCGCCGAAGCGATTTTCATTGCCGTGACCGGGGGGGTGCTCGGGATCCTCCTCAGCAGCGGCCTGCTGGTGGCGGTGCAGGTGTTCACCCCCTTGGCCACCCAAGTCGATGGGGTGGCAGTGGGAGTGGCGTTCTCCCTGTCCACTGGGATTGGGCTAGTCTTTGGCATTTTCCCGGCCCGCAAAGCGGCGCAACTGGATCCCATTGAGGCCCTGCGGGCTTAGAGATCGTATCCAAACAGGCGGGGATCCGCCGGCTGCCCATCGAGATCCGCCAGGCCATATTCTGCCCAGCGGCGATCCACCAAGCGGGCCACCTCCGGATCTGGAGCAAGGGGCTCCCGCCAGGGAGCATCGGTTTCTGGGGGAATTTTGGTGGTGGCATCAATGCCCATCTTGCCCCCCAGACCCCGTTTTTCGGTGGCAAAGTCCAAGGTGTCAAAGGGGTTGTCCGCCAGAATAAACACATCCCGCTGCGGATCCACCCGCGAACACAGACACCAGAGCACCTGCCGTGGATCCCGCACATTGATATCCTTGTCCACCACGATCACAAACTTGGTGTAGCTAAATTGGGGCAGGGCGCTCCAAAAAGCCAAAGCCGCCCGCCGCGCCTGGCCAGGGTAGGCCTTGTCGATGGAGAGGATGGCTGCTTTGTAGCCCAGCGCCTCCATCGGCAAGAAGAAATCCACGATCTCCGGCACCTGCTGCCTGAGGATGGGGGTGTAGATGCGGTTCAGGGCCAGCGCCATCATGTCGTTTTCTTTGGGGGGCTTGCCGCTGAAGGTGGTGAGATAGATGGGATCCCGGCGGTGGGTCAAGCAGTGGAAGCGAATCAGAGGGGCCTGCTCGTTGCGGGGGCCATAGTAGCCGATGTGATCCCCGGCAGGCCCATCGGGGGCCACTTCCCCAGGGGTGATGGTGCCCTCCAAAACGATCTCAGCATGAGCCGGCACCTGCAGATCCACCGTTTTGCACTGGGCCAGGTGCAACCCTTCTCCGGCGTAGAGACCGGCAAACAGCCACTCCGACAGATCCACCGGCAGGGGTGTGGCCGCCGCCAGAATCACCACCGGATCCACCCCCACCGCCACCGCCACCTCCAACTTTTGGCCCAGGGCCGCCGCTTTGCGCAGATGCCGAGTCGCCCCCCGCACCGACAGCCATTGCACCGTCATGGTGTTGCGGCTTTGCAACTGCAGGCGGTACACCCCCACGTTGGGGATCCCGTTTTCCGGGTCTTTGGTGACCATTAGGCCCAAGGTCAGCACCCGTCCGGCATCGCCGGGGTAGACCCGCAACAGGGGCAATTGGGTGAGATCCACTTCCTCTCCCCGCCGCACCACCTGCTGACAGGGAGGGATCAGATCCCGGCTGGGTTTAGCTTTGAGTACGCTAAACAGAGCTTGTCCCAACTCCACCGCCTGGGCAAAGCTCCGCGGTGGCCGCGGCTGGTAAAGCAGGGCCAGCTTTTTCCCCAGTTCCTCCAGATCCTGAGGCTGCTCCATTCCCAAAGCCCAGCAAATGCGCTCCACCGTGCCCAAAACATTGATCAACAGCGGCATACGGGATCCCTTCACCCGCTCAAACAGCAGCGCCGGCCCCCCGCAGGCCAAGAGGCGATCGGCGATCTCGGCAATTTCCAGATCCGGATCCACTTCTGCCGAAATGCGGCGGAGCTGACCACGGGATTCCAGCAGAGCAATAAAACGGCGTAGATCTCTGGGCATGAAAGGGAACCTAAGGGCTTACTTGTCGCGATTGAGGGCTAACCCGCTCATGAAGGGCTTCTGCAGCGCAATAAACACCAGCAGCGGCGGGATACTGGCGATGATCGCTCCCAGCATCATGGGGCCATAGGAGGCCGAGCTATCCAGATTGAGCAGGGATTGCAGCCCCACCTGCACCACTTGTCGCTCTCGGCCTTGCACGATCAAGCGGGGCCACAGGTACATATTCCAAGCGTAAACGAAGTGAATCACCGCCTGCGCCCCGATGGCGTTCCAGCTCAAGGGGATCAGCACCTGGGTGAGAAATTGCAGCGGGTTGGCCCCGTCCAGTTGGGCCGCCTCCGCCAGCTCGCGGGGAATGTTGGAAAAATGCTGGCGGAACAAAAACGTGGCCGTGGCGCTGGCCAGAAAGGGCACGATTAAAGCGTAGTAGGTGGATCCCCAGCCCAAGTTGGTGACCAACCGCAGCAGGGCAATGATCAAGATTTCTGTGGGCATCATCAGCGTGATCAGCACAAAGCCAAAGGCCAGCCCTTTGCCGGGAAAGCGGAAGTACACAAAGGCCAGCCCGGCTAGCAGCGACAAAACCGTCTTGCCCACGGTGATCGCCACCGCCACGATGGTGCTGTTGACCATGTAGTGGCCCAAGTGCCGCGCCACCATCACCTGATGCCAGTTGAAGGCAAAAGAGGAGCCAAAGGTCAATTGATAGCGGAACACCTCGGCATTGTTCTGGGTGCTCACGATCAGGGCATACAACACCGGAAATCCCAGAACCAAGCAGGCCAGCACCAGGCCCAAATGCACATACCAACGCTCCGGGATCCAGCGCCGCCAACGCCAGGGAGAAGGCTCCACCCGAGTTGAACTGGGCTGGGCTACTTGAGATCGGGGATCCTGCAACAGTTGGGCCATGGCACCTCCGGACAGCAAACGCTGATGAGCAGATGGAGTTTCTGGGTCGATCTTCGGCTTCTCTTGTGAGGATAATCTGCCAGAGTTAAGGGCAACCTAAGGAAGGCCGGTCGCCTTAGCGGTGCGGAGCACCTCTGCCCAGACTTGCGAGTGCTTTCACCGGCGATGGGGAAACGGGTAGAGTAGAACAGCAGTATCTGGATAACCCAAGAGAGGATCCCATGACTCGAGGCTTTGGCCCCTTCGGCAAAATCCAAGAAGCGCTCAAGAAAGCCCAAGAGGTGCGCGATGGCGCTCAAAGGCTGCAAAAAGAGCTGGAAGAGATGGAGATCGTCGGCGAAGCCGGCAATGGGCTGGTGAAAGTGACGGTAAACGGCAACCAAGAACCCCTTAAGGTCTCTCTGGATCCCCAAGTGCTCCAGGAGTCGGTGGATGTGGTAGAGGACTTGCTCCTGACGGCGATGGTGAACGCCTACACCCAATCTGCCGAGACGATGCGCAAACGCATGGAAGAGCTGACCGGAAACATCAGTCTGCCGGGGTTGGGACTGGGTTGAGCCCCACTTGCTTAACCCCGCTTGCTTAACTCTGTATGTACACTCATGTACACTCGCCCCTTGGCTCGCCTCATCGAAGAGCTGCAACGGCTGCCCGGCATTGGCTCCAAAACCGCTCAGCGCCTAGCTCTCCACTTGATCAACCGGCCTGCCGGCGAGATCGAGGCCCTGGCCAAAGCCCTGCTGGAAGCCAAGCAGACGGTTCGGCACTGTTCCATCTGCTTCAACTGGTCGGCGGAGGATCCCTGTGAGATTTGCCGTTCGCCACAGCGGGATCCCTCGCTGTGGTGCGTGGTGGCCGATGTCAAAGATTTGATTGCGATGGAACGCACCCGCGAGTTCAAGGGGCTTTACCACGTTTTGGGTGGCCTCATCTCCCCCATGAACGGGATCGGGGTCGATCAACTGCACATCCGCGAGCTGGTGGCTCGGGTGGCACGGGAAAAACCGCAGGAGCTGATCTTTGCCATCAGCCCCAGCGTAGAGGGGGAAGTAACCATGCACGTGGTCAAGGATTACCTGAAGCCGGTTGCCCCCACCTTGCGCATGACCCGCCTGGCCTTCGGCCTGCCCATGGGATCCGAGCTGGAATACGCCGACGAGGTCACCCTGGCCCGTGCCTTGGAAGCGCGGCAGGAGTTGTGAGCCGCCCAGCCCATCAATCGCAGCCGGTTACCCCCTCCGCGCAGTAGGTGCTCCACCAGGGGTTGAAGTTGGCAGGATCCTCGGGCAGAGTGCTGATGTTCAGAAGTTCCTGGAAGCTGCTGTTGCGGCCTCCGTAGCGCAGGTGCATGTGCACCGGATCCCCGTGGGGTGCCCGCAGAATCACATAGGTGAAGGTCTCGCAACTGGCGTCTGCTCCAGGCTGCAACTGAAACAGATCCCAGATGGAACTGAGGGAACGATCGGGGTAGTAGAAGGGATCCGGCGCAGCCCCCCGATAGGCGTAGCGACAATTTTCCGCCAGGGGCTTTTTCCCCTCCAGATCGGCGTAGAAGGAGAAGAACTCCATCTTCTCAAACTTCACCCGCTTTGGATTGCGCGGATCGTTGGCCGATTGTTCCAGGGACGTATCCAGAGTGAAAACACCATCAATTCCCAGGTAGGGCACTTTATAAGCATTGGGGGAGACAATCTGCAACTCCAAGGCTGCCGCAGCCGCTCCAAAATCCAAGAGACTCAAGCTGCCGATCAGCCAGGCTAGGGCCGTTGAAGAACAAACTTGACGAGAGGGCATAAAACTTCGTCGTGCCTGTATTGTGCAGTGAAGTCCAGACCAGTCTAAGAAAAGCTTTGAGCTCGTACTATCCCACTGGGGGGCATCTGGCGAGAAATTCGCCGACTGCAGGTGCAGCTCTGAGGAACGGGATCCTAAGACAAGGCGGTAGAATTGAGGTCAGGCTCACCGTAGAGGGGCCAGGTTGGCTGCCCAAGCCTGACTGTCTGGAAACTGTTTTGATTTGAAAGCGAGGAAAACCCCGTGGAGCTAGCTGAGATTGAGGAGTTGATGAACAAAGCTGTGCAAGCCACACAGCGCTCCTTTAATACGGTGCGCACCGGGCGGGCCAATTCCAGCCTGCTGGATCGCATTCAGGTGGAGTACTACGGCGTGCCCACTCCCCTCAAGGCCCTGGCCAGCCTCACCACGCCAGACTCCAGCACTCTCTTGATCCAGCCTTTTGATCCCTCGACCTTGGCAGCCATTGAGCGGGCCATTGTCACCTCTGACCTGGGTCTAACCCCCAGCAACGACGGCAAGGTGGTGCGGCTCAACATTCCCCCCCTGACAGAAGAGCGGCGCAAAGAGCTGAGCAAACAGGTGGCCAAGCTGGCCGAAGAGGGGCGAGTCTCGATCCGCAACATCCGGCGGGATGGCATTGACTCGGTGCGCAAGCGAGAGAAAAATGGCGAGCTGTCTGAAGATGAGTCCAAAAGCTTGCAGGATGCCATCCAGAAACTAACTGACCGCTACATTAAGAAGATCGATGAGCTGCTGGCAGAAAAAGAAAAGGAGCTGACGACCCTGTGAAGGCTCCTTGCTGGCATCCTCCCCACTCTACTGGATTGCTTCTGCGCAGCGGTAGGACGGGGTTATGACCCAATTTTTTGATAAAAACCCGGACACCCGTCCTGAAACTTAGCTTCGAGGTTTTCACTTGCCCCTCGGAGTTGAGCAGCCGTTCATTTCTTCTTGTCCGACTCCAACAAGAGGGATCCCGGCTTAGGCCAGGATGGAAGAGCGGAATACGACAACTCTTGCCGCAATGGATCTGATCCTGTGCCATCAATCGGCGGATTTCGACACCCTGGGGGCGGCGGTGGGAGCGGCCCGCCTGTATCCGGGTGCCCGCATCGCCTTGACCGGGGGATCCCTGCCGGGGGTGCAGGAGTTTTTGGCCTTGTACCGAGATGAATTTCCCCTCATCGAGCTGCGCTCTGTGGATCCGGGACAGGTGCAGCGGTGGATTGTGGTGGATTGTCACGATCCGGATCGCTTGGGAAAAGCTGCCGCTTGGTTGAGCGTCCCCGGCACCCAAATCGAGATTTTCGACCATCACCTCAGGGATCCGGAAACCCCACCGGATGGCTTTTGGCCGCAGCAGCAGGTGAACTGTCATATCGAGGCCGTGGGGGCCACCTGTACCTTGCTGGTGGAGCGGCTGCAGGCTGCTGGGATCCCTCTCAGCCCTTTTGAGCGGCTGGCGCTGGCTTTGGGCATTCACATGGATACGGGATCCCTGACCTTCCCGGAGACCACCGCCCGCGATGCTGCTGCCCTGAGCTGGCTGTTGGATCAGGGGGTGAACCTGGTCTTGTTGCGGCGCTTTTTGGGGGATGGCCTCACCCCAGAGATGCGCGAGCTGCTCAGCCAGGGGTTGGCCCAGATGCAGGTGCAGCAGGTGGGGGAGTATCGCCTGGGAGAATGGCTGCTGGAGCTGCCGGAGTTTGTGCCCGGCTTGGCCGGCCTGGTGATGCGGCTGATGGATCTGACGGGAGTGGATGTGCTGCTCTTGGTGGCGCGGCAGGGGGAGCGGCTCAGCCTGATCGGGCGGGCGCGGCAGGAGTTTGCCCAGTTGGGCAGGGTGATGGCCCCCTACGGCGGCGGTGGACACGATTGTGCTGCAGCAGCCACGTTAAAAGCCAGCCCAGAGCAGCCTTTGCCCGACCCAGCCCAAGTCATGGCGGCCCTCAGGCAGGCTGTCCAAGAGCGGATCCCGCCCCCGGTGACGGCCAAAGATTTGATGTCGGCTCCGGTGCGCACCATCCGACCGGAGATCACCATCGACGAGGCCCAGCGGGTGCTGCTGCGCTACGGCCATTCCGGCCTGGTGGTGGTGGACGCTCAAGGTCGCCTGGTGGGGGTGATCTCGCGGCGGGATATCGATATTGCCCTGCACCACGGGTTTGGCCATGCCCCCGTCAAGGGCTACATGACCACCGACGTGAAAACCCTCTCCCCCGACACCCCCTTGGCGGAGATTCAGCGGTTGATGGTGCAGTGGGATATTGGCCGCCTGCCGGTTCTCCAGGATGGACAGTTGGTGGGCATTGTAACTCGCACCGATGTGTTGCGGCACCTACACGAGTTGCCGGCCCTCTCACCCCAGTTGGCTTTGCCCACCCTTTCCTGCCCCTTGGATCTCACCTTCGCCGCTCTTTCGGAACGGCATCGACAGTTGCTGGAGCAGGCCGCCCACATCGCCGATGAGAAGGGCCTGAGGTTGTATCTGGTGGGGGGAACGGTGCGGGATCTGCTGCTGCATCGGTGGGGACGGCAGCCCTCGCCCAACCTGGAGCGGCTGGATCTGGACTTGGTGGTGGATGGGCCCTACTCTCCGGCCCCGGATGGGATCGATCCCCCGGGCTGGGGCTTGATTTTGGGACAAGCGCTCAAACAACGCTTCCCGGAAGCGCGGCTGGAGATCCACGGCAAATTCCAAACGGCGGCCTTGATCTGGCCAGGCGGCTTTTGTGTGGATATCGCCAGCGCCCGCACGGAGTTTTATCCCTACCCGGCCTCTCCCCCCGAAGTGGCCATGGGATCCATCCAGCAAGACCTCTATCGGCGGGATTTTTCCATCAACGCCTTGGCCTTGCGCCTCAACGGCCCCCAGCGAGGACAGGTGCTGGATTTTTTCGGCGGACAAGCAGATCTGCAACAGGGGATCATCCGGGCATTGCACCCCAACAGCTTCATCGAGGATCCCACCCGCATTTATCGGGCGGTGCGCTTTGCGGTGCGCTTGGGCTTCGCCCTGGACTCGACCACAGAAAAATGGATCCGCGCTGCCGTGGCCAGTGGTCTGCACGATGCCGTCGGCGGGGATCGCCTCAAGCAGGAGCTGGCCTACATTCTCGGATCCCGCGATTGGCCCCAAGCCTTTGAGCGGCTGGCAGAATGGGGAGCTTTGCGCTGTATTCACCCCGACCTGGAGTGGGATCCCTCCCTGTGCCGGCGGTTGCAACGGGTGGGCCGCTGGGCTTATCACTTTCGCCGCCGCTATCCTGAGCTGGGATCCCAGGAGATCTGGCAACTGCGCCTAGAGGCTCTCCTCCTCACCCTACCCCAAGCCCCCCAGGTGGCCAGCCAACTCCACCTCACCCAAGCAGGCATCGAACGCCTCAGCCATTCCTCCTATTACCAAACCCTGTTGGCCCAACTGGATCCCAGCACCCTCTCTCCGGCCCAGGTGGTGCAACTGCTGCAGGGGCTGCGGATCCCGGCGGTGATTTTGTTGGCCGGGATCGCCCCCAAGCCGGCCCGGCGGCTGATCTGGCGCTATTTGCAGGAGTGGTACTGGGTGAAGCCGCTGCTCAACGGCCACGATCTGCGTCGTCTGGGTTATAAGCCAGGTCGCCCCTTCCAAGCCATTTTGGAGCAACTGCGTTGCCTCACCCTGAACGGCGAACTCCTCACCCCGGCAGAAGCCGAAGCTTGGCTGCAAGAACACTTCCCCCTGCCACAGGCTGGGCCAAAGTAGAAGGTCGAATCAGTCGAAATAGAAGAGAGTCACCAACTTGTGTTGCTCCTCGGCGTGCTTGCAGGCATCCAGCAGCGTGACGCTGTCGTGGAAAACAAAGCAGATCAACTGCTGGCACTTGCCGATGATCTCCAGGTTGCACAGGCGGCTGGCCTCCGCCAAGGGAAGATGGTCGTTTTCCGGATGCTCCACCAGATGCAGCACCTGCTCCAGGCTGGCCCGCGACTCTGCCGGCTGTCGCTCCAAACTCTGCGGCAAGATCACCGTCAAGGACTTCATGTCCGCCCGCATCGCCCCCCGAATGACGGCCAAGTTGGTGCCAATGGCCCCGGATGTGAGGATCTGATTGCCGGTAAGAGCCAGGGCATAACTGAGGGTCTCGATCAAATACTGATGGGTAATGGGCACATGACGGCTGCCCAGGATGGCCACTCGCTTCGGCCCAACTTGCTGAATGGCGGCCAACTCCTGCAAAAACGTATCAACGCTGGTGGGGACATCAATAGACTGGGTCAACGGGATCCCTCGGCAGATTCTCTAGATCTTGGCTAGGCTATGCTATCTCAAATTTTCGCTTTGGGATCCGGCCAAGTTGACGCTCTACAACTTCAGCTCCGCACTTTTGGTGGAGTGCTCAGGCTGTCTGCAGCAAGCTGGGCTTGGCTGTGGGCGGAAGATCCCGCCTGAATGTGGATGGTGTAGCTCATGCTGCTGTGAACGCCCCTGCCCAGCCAATGGCCGTAGAGAGGGGCAGCATCTCTGGGATAAGCGCTGGCCGCCAAAGCCACATGACCATCGGCCACGGCCAACCCTTGGGTGGGATCAAAGCCCCGCCAACCGGCCCCTGGCAAGTACACCTCCGCCCAAGCGTGCAAATGACGGCGCACAGGCTCTGGGGGTTCTCCACCCCTGCTCTCCCCCGAAGGCTGCGAGGGGCTGACCTGGTAGCCACTGACAAAGCGCGCGGCCAAGCCTACCGTACGGCAGACCTCCATGAACACCAGGGCCAAATCGCGGCAGGCTCCGGTTTTGCGATGCCAGGTCAAGCCGGCAGGCCAGGGATCCCCCTTTTCCCGCAAGATGTGGCGGCATTCTGAATAGATGCGCTGGTTCAGCGCCGGCAGAAAAGCTGTCGTTTCCCCCTGCACGTGATCCCATAGCTCCCAGGCCAAGGCCTGGATGCCGGGATCCGCCTGAGCCGTCAGATAAGGCTGTAATTGGGCTGCCAGCGTGCTGGGATAGTCGATGGGGAGATGGGTGGCCCAATCGCAGAGCAGGTAGTCGAAGGGATTCTGCCGCAGGGTGAGCACCGTGGCCTGAGTTTGGATGCGCAAGTGCTCGGTGGGATCCCCAAACCAGAGCCGAACCGCCGCGTTGCCCTCCAGGTCCACCAGCGCCGATTGGCCCACCGGCTGCGGATCCACCTGCAACTCAAAAGCCAGGAGAGTTTGGATCCCGTCGCAGCGCGGTCGCAATCGCACCGTGTGGGGCTCCAGTTGGACTGGACGACTGTAGCGATATTCGATGAGATGGCGGATCTGAATTTGCACAGGCCAAATGACGGGCAAGGAGTTTTATCACAGGCAAAGGAGCACCGAGATCAGGCAACCCAAACTGCTCCCAGATCAAAGCCAAGAAGCGGTTGCATCGTCTGCCCGAGATCTCTAGACTTCAGGGATCCCGAGTTTGAGATCTCGGAGAGCTTTGCCCTGCCTTCCCAATCATCGAAACCTCCAGCTTAGAGCGGATGTACTCCCCAGCCTGTACAGGAGCATAGCGAGGGGGGTTTGCTGCATTCTGGCATGTGGGCAGGCATTCAATCCAAGCATCGTCCCGAGGAGCTGTAAAGTAAACCAAAGACAGGCGGCGACTGGAACCGAAAGCCGATCGGGGTGGATTGACCACGCGGTGCAACGTGGAGCGCCAACGGTCATTGGTCCAACGGGATAGCAGATCGCCAACGTTGATGACAAAGGCGTTGGGAACAGCCTGCACATCAATCCACTCTCCTGCTTTGGAGTACACCTGCAGCCCTCCCGGCGCCCCATCCTGTCGCAGAATCGTGAAGCCACCGTAGTCGGAGTGAGCCCCATAGCGTAGCTGTCCCGGGATGGGCTCCACCTCCTGTTCAGGATAATGCACAGCCCGCAGCACTCCCCCTTTCCCCTCCATAAAAGGCAGAAAATAGGTTTCCGGCAGATCCAAAGCCAACGCGCCCATGCGCATCAAGGTTTGGGTGAGCTGAAGCAGAGCCGCATCATAAGCCAGAAGAGCAGCCCGCAGTCCTGCTGGATGGGTGGGCCAAAGGTTGCCCGAATCCGGATCCACCCCTGCTTGGGGCCGTTGTGGATCTTCCCGAAACAGGTCATTGAACACCAGCGCCTCACAGAGATCGTAGGGAACCTCTGCCCCACGGGTAGCGGCTACACTTTCGATGCCAATCGGCAGGTATCCCTGGTTTTTGACGCGATCCGGAGTCACCACCTCCATTTTTTGTTCCAGCGGCAGGTCGAAGAAAGCCCTCGCTCTCTCGTAGGCTGTTTGTATGATGGCCTCCGGGATCCCATGCCCTGTGATCACCACAAACCCCACCTCCTCCAAGGCTGCCCCAAAAGCCTTTGCAACCCCTAGCGGATCCGTGCCCTCCCGAAAGGGGGTCAAATCCAGACAAGGGATCCCAGCTTGCTCAAAGGAAGAAACTGGAGACATAGCCGACATAGAGACAGGTGCTCAGAACAGCTCCTACCCTACAAAGAGAACTTGCCCCAAGACTGTGTGGGCGGATACCCCCTCAGAGCTGGCACCGGCTCAACCCCACATCCAGAAACGAAACTAGGGATATTTTTGCTTGGCCTGTTGCCAGAGGACTTCCAGCTCCTGGAGACTGCGCCCTTTCAGAAGGGAGCTTATGCCATCGCCGGGCAGGGATCCCGCTGGTTCCTGAGCCAGCTCTTCCATGCGCAAAAAACGGCGAGCAAAGCGCAGGTTGGTTTGGGTTAGAGCATGACTCTAGTCAATAATAAGCTCAACTATACTGAAAATAATGTATAATATGTTCAGTACGGATTACTACCAGTTGATCTTTCTGTTTACTTTCGAGTCTGCCGACATGGTAGCCAAAGCAAAGCAGAAAATTGGTAGTAAGACGACACGGAAACTGCGCTTTGGGTATTCTACTCAAAGCTTTGCGGGATACCGCCATTCTGGTTGGAAACAAACAGAATGCTATCGCTGCATAGTTGAACAGTGATGTTCAGCAGTGTTCAGCGTAAATGTATCAGCTTGGGCAGCATCCAAACCATACCAACGGCCCAAGTTGACCAGGGCAAAAAGCAGATCCCCCAGTTCGGCTTCCTGCCGAGTTGGATCGGGGGGATCCCTCTCCAATTCTCGACGCAGCTCGGCTTCTTCCTCGCGGATCTTGGCCCAGATCCCCTCCACCGTTGGCCACTCAAACCCTGCCCCCACCACTTTGCAGGAAATTTTCAGGGCAGCCATTAGGGGAGGCAAACTTTGGGCATAGTGCAGCAGTTTTTGGCCAAGGCTTTGATCCGGTCGCTCCCCTTGCTTGATCTGTTCCCAGGAGCGGTGCAACTCCGGAAGGTCTGCCGGCACAGCATCCCCAAACACATGGGGGTGACGGCGGATGAGCTTATCGGCAATTCCCGCAGCCACAGCTTCCAGATCAAAGTGGTTCTGCTCGGCAAAGATCTGAGACTGCAACACCACCTGCAACAACAAATCCCCCAGCTCTTCGGCAATTGCTGCCGGATCCCCGGCTCGAATGGCAGCTACCGTCTCATACGCTTCTTCAAGAATGTAGGGGGTCAGAGACTCCGGAGTTTGGGCCCGATCCCAGGGACATCCATCGGGGGCACGCAACCGAGCAACAACAGCCGCCAAACGACTCAGGTGCGAGGTAGAGGCGGAACGCTCCAGATAGAGGTGGGCAAAATGCCCCGTTGCTTGGGGATCCCAGCTTTGCAGCGTCAATGGGCCGGCCACCACCTCTAAGCCCTCCGTTAACAACGTAACAGGCTGGACAGGAGCACAGACCTGTTGCAAAACACTGCGCAGCTCCGCCGGATCCTTTCCCCCACAGCTTTTCAGCAGTAGGGATCCCTGCTCCGCAGTAGACCACCGAGCCAGAGCTTGTTGCCAGTCGGGCTGAAGACTATCCAGCGTTTGCAGCATGGTCAAAAGGGTAGGTGCGGCCCAAATCCAAAAGGCGGCTGAGCTGCTCCAGATCGATGAAACTCAACTCCAAAAGAATCATCAGCAACGGCCCTTGCTGGCGATGTTGCAGCTTCTTGGCCAGGCTCAGTTGAGAACGGTCGATGATGCCCGTTTGCAAGAGATATTCCTCAAGGGCTGGGGGGGGAATGGGATCTAGCATGGTCGTTTCGCAGCGCTGAAGTAAGGACGACTATGAAAACTGAGAAGATAGCAAACCAATGTAACTATTCTTAACACTTCTACAGAATTTCGGCAAAGATCTGGCTGGTGCGTAGGCCGAAGGCGAGCTTGCTAAGCGCTGCGCCCACAGCTCCAGGACAAGAGAACCCCTAAATTGCCTCGGCAAATGAGGTTTCCGTATCCAAGGACACAAAAAATGGGTACCAAGAGTTCATGGTATGGTAGCAAATTGGCGATCAGTTGGCAGCACCCCGAAAGGCCGACTGCTTTTTCTTTGTGGGAAAAACCAACTCACCTTGCAAGATGTTACCTTTTTATCTCGTTGAATCCTCGTGCTTGATAAAAATCTTACAACAATTCTTCGGGGATCCAATCTGTTCGGCTCCTCTGGGATCTGCCCTAATGCTGTCATCCTGCTCGGGTTCGGTTTTGGGCATACATCGTCCTACGTTCAGCTAAGCTAGAGACACTTGCCACATGGACTCCCGTTATGTCTGAAGCCCAGGGTTTACTGCCAGTGGGGGCAACGGTTCAAGTGGTGGAGATGCCTCCTTACCTAAAAACGGCTGACCCAATGCCGATGTTGCGCCCGGCCCATTTGATCCGCTTGCACGAACAAGGGGTGATCCTGCAGCGGCGGCTGTTGGGCACCTACAGCGTGCAGTTTGCCAATGGCATCTTTCTCATAGACGGAAAATATCTCGCGCCGGTGGGATCCCTGTCCTGACACGCCCATCTCTCCTCCGAGCCAGCTGGATGGGTTTGCCGACCTTTAGAACCTTTGGGAGCTGGCAGCTTTCTGCAGAAGCGAGCCTTCAACTGGCCGGCGGACTTTCGCGATAGCCTGAACCGCGGCTAGCCGCTTCTGACGCTTCAGCGAGCTCAGCTAGAAATCGCAGGAGCCCCGCACTGTACCCGTAGGGTCAGTGTCGGGAGGAATGCGGAAGTTATGATAGAACCATGACCCACGTCCTGACCGTCTCCTGCAAGCTCAAGGCGTCCCAGTCGCAAGCCGCAAAGTTGGATGCGACAATGGATGCCTTTGTGCAGGCGTTGAACTGGGTCAACCAAAACACACCAGAAAAAGTAGTCAACGCAGTCAAACTCCAGTCCCTTTGCTATTACCAGATTCGCGCTCGGTTTGGCTTGTCCAGTAATCTGGCCCAGCAGGTCTGCAGACGGCTGGCCGGTGCCCGTAAAGTTGCCCGACAGAAAAACCGTCCGGTCAAAGCGTTCAAGAGAGGCTTTGCGACCTACGATGCCCGTATCTTTTCGTTTCGCGAGAAAGACTGGACGGTGTCGCTGACCACGGTGGAGGGTCGGGAGCGCTTTGAGCTGGCGATTGGCCGCTACCAGAGAGAACGGCTGGCGGGCTCCAATCCCAAATCTGCCACCCTGGTCAAGCGTAAAGACGGCTCCTACTCCATTCAAATCTGTGTGGAAGCGGAGCCATCCCCACCGCAACGCACGGGCAGAGTGCTGGGGGTGGACTTGGGGAGGACGGATATTGCCCATACGTCAGACGGGGACAATTGGAATGGACAGCAGTTGAACAGAGTCCGAGACCACTACTCCAAGCTGAGGGCGGCACTCCAACGCAAAGCCAGTAAGGGCACCCGCAGTTCGCGGCGCAGATGCAGAGAACTGTTGCAACGGCTGTCTGGCAAGGAGAGGCGCTTTCAAGCGTGGGTTAATCATCGCATCTCCAAAGCTATTGTCTCCAGGGCAAAAGCTACCAACAGCGCTATCGCTCTGGAAGACCTGACAGGGATCCGGGAAAGGGTTAATCAACAGCCACGGAGCAAGACAGAGCGTAGACGGGCCAACAACTGGGCGTTTTATCAACTCCGTCAATTTTTGGAGTACAAGGCTCTGCGTGCGGGGGTTGCTTTGATTCTGGTGCCGCCTGCCTACACGTCGCAGACCTGCCATCGGTGTTTGCACATCCATCCCGACCCTGCGCAATCCTATCGCAGTGGTAAGTCGTTCAAGTGTGGACACTGTGGATGGGAAGGGGATGCGGATTTGAATGGTGCGAATGTGATTGCGCTTTTGGGGGCTGCTGTAAACCAGCCTAGAGGCCCGTGGTTGGCTTGCCAACTGCAGGGCTACCGAAAGCCCGCCCTGTACTGCGAAGCAGTCAGGGTCGGGTAGTTTACGTTAACTCATGTTAATTTGGGGGCGTCTTCCTCTTCTATCCTGCGATCTCTATGAGCATTCAACTTCCTCGCTGGCTAGAACTGGCCTTGCCTTTCTTTCATCCTGTGCTGATGATTTTGGCATTTGCGCTGGCCCTGTATGCCCTTTACCTGGGTCTGCAAGCGCGACGGGTGCGCACTGCCTCAGCAGAAGAACGCAAGGAGCTGATCAAAGGGAAGTTTGGTCAGCGGCATTTCCTCGCCGGATCCCTGTTCTTGGTGTTGATGGTGTTCGGGGCGCTGGGCGGCATGGGGGTTACCTACCTGAACAATGGCAAGCTGTTTGTTGGGCCTCACCTGCTGGCCGGGTTGGGCATTGTGGCCTTGGTGGCCAGCTCTGCGGCTCTAGCACCGCTGATGAAAGACGGGCAAAAGGTCTGGGCGCGTAATGTGCATGTCCTATTAAACGTGGTGATCCTGGCGATCTTGGGTTGGCAGGCGGTGACCGGCTTTCAGATTGTGCAGCGCATCGTCAACCAAATGCTGACCACACCCCAGGTGGCTTAATCTCCCCGAAAGACCCATGCAACCCTGAACAGGGCTGAGCTTTGGGAGGACTTTGTCCCGCTGGTGCGAGCCGAGAAGTCCGTCGACCCAAAGACTTCGGCCTCCCCTTTTCGGAACCCAGAGCTTCATCATGTCAGAATGGCAGAGCAGGCGCTGCATCCTTCGGCTGTAGAGGGGCGCTATCTTGCTGCTGCTACCCAGCTTCAACGCAATGGTTCTTCCCATGTCGGTTAGCCCTCTTCCCAATTGGGTCAAGCGTTCCATCGGCAAAGCCAGCGAGACTTCAGCGGTGCAGCAGGTGATCAAGCAGCGGGGCCTGCACACCATTTGCGAAGAGGGGCGCTGCCCAAACCGAGCCGAGTGCTACAGCCAAAAAACCGCTACATTTCTGTTGATGGGAGGGATCTGTACCCGCGCCTGCTCTTTTTGCCAGGTGGCCAGTGGACGGCCCGCACCGTTGGATCCCACAGAGCCGGAGAAAGTGGCCGAGGCGGTTGAGCTGCTGGGGCTCAGCTATGTGGTACTCACCTCGGTGGCCCGCGACGATCTGCCCGACCAGGGATCCGGTCGCTTTGTGGAGGTCATGGAGGCAATTCGGCGGCGCTGCCCCGGCACCCAGATCGAGGTGCTCACCCCCGACTTTCGCGGGGATCGCGAGTGCATTGCCCGTGTGGTGGCTGCCCAGCCTGTTTGCTACAACCACAACATCGAAACGGTGCGACGCCTCTCCCAGGCAGTACGGCGCAGCTCCGGCTACGACTTGTCCTTGCGGGTTTTGCGAACGGTCAAGGAGCTGAATCCCGGATTACCCACCAAGTCTGGGCTGATGCTGGGGCATGGGGAGACCCGCGCAGAAGTGCTGGAAACTTTCCGGGATCTGCTGGCGGTGGGATGCGATCGTCTGACTCTGGGGCAATACCTACAACCTTCCTTGGCCCATCGCCCTGTGGAACGCTACTGGACTCCGGAAGAGTTTGCCGAGCTGGGCCAGATAGCCCGCCAGATGGGGTTTCGCCAGGTGCGCTCGGGGCCATTGGTGCGCAGCTCCTACCACGCTGCTGAAATGGTTGAGAACTAGGCCAGGGAGCTTGGCAGAGAGGCTGTGCAGTCTGTCATAGCCAACCTTTCCCGTCCGATCAAGGCACGAAGGCCCGCTTCCAGGCCGAACGCTCGGGCTGCAAACCGGCTGAGCACCTGTGGCGCCAGGGATCCCAGGCGATACAGGCTGACCCCCGCCACCAGACCCGGCAAAAGGCCGTTGCCCCAGTCTCCCCACAGCCAGGAACTTACTCCTTCTGCTAGCAGCAGCAAAGCCCCATTGAGCAGCAGCGGTCGCCACAGCCCCTCGCGAAAGGAGACCAGCCCCCTCCACAAGGCCGTCCGGGGTAGGTGAAGCCGCACTCCCAAGCCCAACAGCCAAAGGCCATCCAGCAGTGGGGCCAACAGCAAATCCAACCCCAGCGGAGCCAAGCCCACCACAATCCCCTTGCCAAGGGCGAAAATCCTGCCCCATTGCTCCACAAAGGGGGCATGGTGCTGCCACTGTTTTTCCAGAATCTGGGCCTGAACCCGGTCCAGCCGCTTCAACACATTCAAAGCCAGGAGGGATCCCGCCTCGGTTTGCAAAATCTGCAGAATTCGCCCCCGCAGGGCTTCAATTTGGGGTGCAGGCCGTTCCCATTCCAGGGTGATGCGGCCATCCGGCCAGTGGGTGCGGACTTTCAGAGGTTTTGGGCAAGCGGCCACGGTCAAAATCTCCTGCGGCGATACCCAGCCTAGGTGGCGGCTGATCTGGGCACAAATGGCCTGCAACTCCGCTTCGGAGTAGAGATCGCATTTGTTCAACACCAGCAGGATGGGCTTGTATAGAGTGCGCAGCTCCGAGAGAGCTTGGTATTCCAACTGGGTCAGGTCGGTGGCGATGACAAACACGATCAAATCCGCCGAGCGGGCCACATCCCAGGCCAACTGTTCGCGGGCTTCTCCTTCCACTTCGTTCAAACCCGGAGTATCCACCAGCTTCACTCGCCAAGGGATCCCTGGCTCCGGCTGCCACAGCAGGGATTGGGGCTGCTGAGTGACCCCATTGAGGGGGCCCACCTTCAATCGCTCCTCGCCGGTTAGGGCGTTCAGGACGGCCGACTTGCCACGGTTGACCAGCCCAAACACCGCAATGGAAAACAGCCGCGCGGTGAGGCGCTTGCGCAAAGTGGATAGAGCCCTGAACTCCGGTTGTAAATCCCGACGGCTGGCCAGAGATTGCCAATGATCCCAGCACCTTTGCAAAACGGTTTCGGCTTGGGTCAAGGGAGTGGTCATAGACAGGGGCAATGGACTAACCCTCACTCTAGAGGGAATTGCCCCTCAGGGCTAGCCGTTTCTCCCCCCCAGCGTGGGGAATCCAAACCCCACAAAATAGGGCATGATCACCCTAGGGTTCCGCCGAATCTCCTATGCTGTGCCGCCTTCCCCAATCTCTGAAATGGCTTCGTGTGGGTGGATCCCATCGTTCTAAGCAAGAGCGCCAGATCGTGCGCAGCCTGCTGGCCTTTGCTGGGGCGCTGCTGGTTATAGATGTTGTGCTTCTGAGCGCCCTTCGCTAGTCCAACTTGGCAAGCCCATCGTTAGGTGATTCCGAACAAGTCTAAGTCTGAGGCATTCCTCTAGCACTGCTACAGGCAAGCACTCCCAGCCCCTTGCCGATTATGAGGAGAGGGGATCCCAGAATTGGCAAACAGTTGCACTGCAACTCGAAATAACCCCAACCCGATCAGAGGGTGGGAAGGGTTTTCCAAGTTACCAAGTTGCCTGTCAGGCAACTGTTAATTGACCAGCAAAAGGCTAGCTGGGATCCCTTGTGCTGCGAAGGCAAGCCGCCGGGGATGGGGGCCGGATCGGGAATAATGGAAGCGGTCCAAGCCGGGGGAGTTAGGTTTTCCCCAAGCTGAGGCTGCTGTTTCTCTTCATCTTGAGGCCGGTTATGGTTTTGCAGGAGGCGGCGGGCGTGCCCCGCATCAACGCGCGCGAGTCGGATGTTTTCGACATTTTCAACCTGAAGCATTATCTCGGCCCTAACCCCTATCTCAATACAGCCGCTTTCACCTTCGACTTTGCCCTCACCCAGTGCCCACAGCCGCTGCCCATTGATGTCTACCTGTCCAAGGTCTGCTTCCATTTCCCCCAGTTGCAGGAGGGATCCTATCCTTCCTACGCCCACTTGTTTGCCCGGCTGGTGGCGGAGGTGAACCGGTTGCAGATGGATCTCCACTTGCAGAAGTGGAGCTGTCACCTGTTTCCAGAGTATGTGCGCATCGCGGTGCAGACCTTGCATGGCCGTACCACTTGTGCCGCGGTTTATTTTGCTTGGGATTGGCTGGAAGCCATCGCCCAGGGGCAGCCCTTCGATTTTGAAGGGGAGATGCGCCGCCTGCAGCAATTGTTTCGCGACTCGGTGTACGGCGGGCCGACGGTCTATGCCCTCCTGCGGGCTGCTCACGAACGCGGGATCCCTACCTACTACCTATGGGATGAAGGGGTGATGCAGTATGGCTATGGTCGCAACCAGGTGCGAGGGGTGGCCACCACCTTTCACTGCGACAGCCATCTCGACTCTGACTTCACCACCCGCAAAGACGATTGCAAAGCCTTTCTGGCGGCGCAAGGGTTCCCCGTGCCCCAGGGAGAGGTGGTCGCCTCTTTGGCAGAAGCTTTGCAGCAAGCGCAAGAAATCGGCTATCCGGTGGTGCTCAAGCCGGTGGCCGGCCACAAGGGGATGGGGGTAACAGCAGGCATTCAAACCCCAGAAGAACTGGCCTTTGCCTACGAGGTAGCCGTGGCAGCCCTTCCCCCTGAGGAGCCCATCCGGCTGATCCTGGAAAAGCATCTGCAGGGCACTGATTTTCGCCTGTTGTGTGTGGGAGGCCGCTTTGTGGCGGCTACAGAACGACGCCCCGCCTCAGTGACGGGAGATGGCCAAAGCACCATCGGGCAGCTCATCGAGCAGGCCAACCGGGATCCCGTCCGTTGGGATACCCCTACTTCTCCCCTGGGGCCGATCCAATGGGATGAGGCAATGGAGCGCTTTCTGGCAGAGCAAGGCTTGACAGTGGACAGTGTGCTGGAACCGGGGCGGACGGTCTATCTGCGCAAGGTATCCAATCTCTCGGCGGGAGGAGTGAGCCGCGATGTCACGGCCACCGTCCATCCCGACAACGTGGTTTTGGCCCAAACCATTGCCCAGCAGTTCTCGCTGGTGTGCTTGGGCATCGATGTCATTGCCCCCAGCCTGGAGCGCTCCTGGAAGGAGGGATCCCTGGGGATCATCGAGATCAATGCTGCGCCAGGTGTGCTCATGCACCAAAAACCTGCCATTGGCGCGGGAGTGGATGTGCCGGGGGCAATCCTCGACCATCTGTTTCCCAAGACGGCCCGCATCCCGATTTTGACCTTTAACCGCCTTACCTTGGCCGAGGCGCACACCTTGGTGGAGCATATTTTGTCCCACCGCCCCAACGCATGTGTGGGATCCGTCTGTCGGGAGGGTGTGCTGCTGAACCACAGCTCTAGACCCCTGCAGGGCAGCCTCTTTCGCCAGGTGAAAACCCTGCTGCGCCATCCCCAACTGGATCTGCTTTTGGCGGAAGCCGACGAAGAGACCCTGGAGCGGGAGGGCTTGGCCTACGAAGGCAGCGATCTGGTGGTGCTGCGGGATCCCTCCGATCAAGAGCTGCAAACCCTGAAACGGGATCTCAACCCCGGCGGCGCCCTCTTCCTGCAGCGGGGATCCACCCTAACTTTGACGGTGGCGGGCCAGGCGGAGCGATTTGAATTGCCGGGGACAGACCTTCAGATGGGGATCCTGCTGCGCTCCATGACCCTGCGGATCATCTGCAGAACCATTAGCCAGATGCTGAAGAACTGGTCTGGCTGAGGGGTTTTGGATTTTCTTCAGATTCTTGTAAAAGGGTAGGCAAAACAAGGGATCCCTGCTGGGGAAAAAGGCCGGCCAGCCAGTCAGCTCTACACCCCTCGGAAAGAAGCGCTATCATAGAAGTCCGTCGAATAAACTCCCTTCGTAAAACCTCGCGAGGCAGATCGGATGGATTGGGTAGAAAAGGTGCTGGAAAAGATCCGGGAATGGGTGGAACGTGTGATCGACACCCTGCTGGGGAACCCCCAGCCTCAACCTGCTCCCATTCCGGTAGAAGATGGATCCCATCGTCGTCGTTAATCCGACTGCCATTGCCCCCGGCGGCGAGCCTCTGAGCCTTTTGGTACTGCATGGCCCCAACCTCAACCTGCTGGGGGTGCGAGAGGTGGGCATCTACGGCTCAGTATCCCTAGAGCAGATCGATCAGGCTCTGCATCGGCAGGCAGAAATGCTAGGGGCGAAGCTGGAGATTCTCCAGTCCAACCATGAGGGGGTGCTCATCGATGCCATTCACCGTGCCCGCCAGCAGCATGTCGGCATTCTGATCAACCCTGGGGCCTATACCCACACCAGCATTGCTCTCCGAGATGCCATTGCAGCCGTAGGATTGCCCACTGTGGAAGTCCACCTAAGCAACATCCATCGCCGCGAGCCCTTCCGCCAGCACTCTTACATTGCTGCCGTAGCGGTTGGGCAAATCAGCGGCTTCGGGGCACAAAGCTACCTGTTGGGACTACAGGCTCTGGTGCAACACCTGCGCCTGCAATCTGTGTAGGATCTGTGTAGGTGCCCTCAGCTCTCCAGGAACTCCTGCACGGCTGTGCGGATAAAAGCTTCATCCTCGGGGTTTTGATGAGGATTACCGGCCCGGTGCCCCCAAATGGAGGGGATGATCTTGTAAACCGCGTTCGGGATCCATTCTGCCTCAGCCCGACAATCTTCTGGGGTGAAGTACAGATCCGTTTGGGCGGGCATCACCAATGTTTGGGCCTGAATTGCCCTCAAAGCAGCCCGATAATCTCCCCGGTGAATGGGGTTGTCGCTGATATCGCAGCGGATCCAAGTTTCGATCATCGATAGCAAATTCTGCGGATCCCGGCGGCGGTAATTGGCCTCCCAGCCTCGCTCTAGATAATCTTCGAGAGAGGCATACCCCAAGGATTCATAGCATTTTTGGTTGAAAAAAGGTTGGGAAACAGCCCAACTGGCGTAGATGTGGGCAAAAGCTCGCAGACCTCGCTCCGGGACACCCGTAAATCGACGACCGTTCCAGGCGGGATCGGCAGTTAGGGCTGAGCGCAAACTCTCCAGAAAAACCCGATTGTGAACTGTGGTCTTGGCGGTGCCACAGAGGGCTACGATCCGTTCCACCCGCTCAGGAAACAGGGATCCCCAGTGATAGGCTTGCTGAGCCCCCATCGACCAGCCGTAGATCAGGCGGATGCGTTCGATCCCAAAGTGTTGGCGAATCAGGCTCTCCTGCAGGCGCACATTGTCCCAGTGGCTAAACCAGAAGCCATCTTCCCGCAAGCCACAGGCTGGATCGTTGCTGGGGGAAGTGGAAAGGCCATTGCCCAGCATATTGGGAATGAGGATAAACCACCGCTGCGGGTTGAGGATGCCGTCGGGACGAATCAGCCACTCCAGGTCGGGATGCTGAGCCCCATAGGAGGTGGGGTAGAGGATCAGGTTGTCTTTTCGGGGGGAAAGAGTCCCGTAGGTGGCGTAGGCGAGCGTGATTTGGGGCAGTTGGATCCCGCACTGTAGCTGAAAATCGTTCAGGCTCCAGGTGTAGTGAGTCATGCCTGAAATTGTTCAATCACCTGACGATGAACCCGCACATACCCCTGCCCTAGATGAGCCAGATGGGGCTTGAGGTATTGATGGGCATCGGCCAAAGCATGAAATGGAATGGAGGGGTAAAGGTGATGCTCAGCATGGTAAGGCATATTCCACATCAAAAAGCGGATTGGCCAAAGGGTAAGGGTGGTACGGGTATTGGAGAAGGGATCCTCGGTTTGGCTACAGCCTGTGTGCTCTGCCAGCAAAATGAAGCGCAAGATCGGCTGCCCTACCGCCAAAGGCAACAGCCACAGCCACACTATCCAGGGATCCCCCAGCAGAAGGGAGAGCAAGCTCCCAAGGCCGTAGACCCCTAGCTGCAACCGCACCGAACGAATGACCTCTTGGCGGGCCGATTCAGGAATGTAGGGATAGCCTTGCAACTGGCCGCTGGCTATGCGGATGTAGGTCTTCACCTTGCCGATCCACCAAGTCAAGCCGCTCAGCTCGAGCAAATACTCCGGCCAGCTCTGGGGTTTGGGATCCTCCAGCTCCGGATCCTTGCCCGGAATCTGGGTATAGCGGTGGTGCCATTTGTGGTATCGGCGATAAAAAGTGCTGTTGTAAAATGAGAGCAAGCCCGCCACCCAGGCTACCCCGTCATTCAGTTTTGGGCTGGCAAAAGCGGTGCGGTGTACACATTCGTGCAAAGCAGCAAACATCGTCGCCAAACTGGCCCCGTAAACCACCAGCGCCGGCAGGGCAATCCAGCCATTGACACCTTTCTGGGTCACCCACAGGCTGCCACTCACCGCCATCACCGCCAAATGTCCCAAAAGCTGCCGGAGCCCGGCTGAATTGGAGCGGACATTCAGCTAGAAATCGCAGGAGCCCCGCACTGTACCCGTAGGGTCAGTGTCGGGAGGAATGCGGAAGTTACGATAGAACCATGACCCAAGTCCTGACCGTCTCCTGTAAGCTCAAGGTGTCCCAGTCGCAGGCCGCAAAGTTGGACGCGACCTTGGATGCCTTTGTGCAGGCGTTGAACTGGGTCAACCAAAACACGCCCGAGAAAGTCACCAACGCCGTTAAACTTCAATCTCTGTGCTACCGCGAAATCCGTGCCCGGTTCGGCTTGTCCAGTAACTTGGCTCAGCAGGTCTGCAGACGGCTGGCCGGTGCCCGCAAGGTTGCCCGACAGAAAAACCGCCCCGTCAAAGCGTTCAAGGGGGGCTTCGCGACCTATGACGCTCGTATCTTTTCGTTCCGCGAGAAAGACTGGACGGTGTCGCTGACCACAGTGGAGGGTCGAGAGCGCTTTGAGCTGGCGATTGGCCGTTACCAGAGAGAACAGTTGGCGGGCTCCAATCCCAAATCGGCCACTCTGGTCAAGCGCAGAGACGGCTCCTACTACATCCAGATTTGCGTAGAGAAAAAACCACCCAAGCAACAAGATACCGACAAGGTGATCGGGGTGGATTTGGGAAGGATAGATATCGCTCATACCTCAGAGGGGAAGAACTGGAATGGACAGCAGTTGAACAGAGTCCGAGACCACTACTCCCGGTTGAGGGCGGCACTCCAATGCAAAGCCAGTAAGGGCACACGCAGTTCGCGGCGCAGATGCAGAGAACTGCTGCAACGGCTGTCTGGCAAGGAGAGACGCTTTCAGTCGCGTCAGCGTTGCGTAGCAAAAACGTGGGTCAATCATCGCATCTCCAAAGCTATTGTCTCTAGGGCAAAAGCCACAAACAGCGCTATTGCTCTGGAAGACTTGACAGGGATCCGGGAAAGGGTCAATCAACAGCCACGCAGCAAAGCTGAACGGCGCAGGGCCAACAGTTGGGCGTTCTACCAGCTGAGGCAGTTTCTGGAATACAAGGCTCTGCGTGCAGGGGTTACCTTGATTCTTGTTCCGCCTGCCTACACGTCGCAGACCTGCCACCGGTGTTTGCACGTCCATCCCGATCCTACGCAATCCTATCGCAGTGGGAAGCAGTTCAAGTGTGGGCACTGTGGATGGGAAGGGGATGCGGACTGGAATGGGGCCAACATGATTGCCAAGCTTGGGGCTGTCGTAAACCAGCCTAGAGGCCCGTGGTTGGCTTGCCAACTGCAGGGCTACCGAAAGCCCGCCCTGTACTGCGAAGCAGTCAGGGCCGGGTAGTTTACTTGTCTGAGGCGCTCGCTCGGGATCAACCGTTGCGGATCCGGCAAAATCGGTGTTGTCTCGACAGCCATGGCCTGTTCTTGTGAGCTACGAGAATGGATAGAAGTTATCCAATATCAAACCGAGGCCAGACCTTTCCGCCTGTGTCCAAGACAACAAAACCCTGGACCAAACTCCTAACCATGACTGCGGGGATCCGGCTGACTGGGGAGGGCGCGCCTGCCCCGCTCCAGCTCAGACACCGGCCCGATGTTGGTCAACTGCAGGGGCTGTCCAGTTGCCAGAGCCAACACATTGGCTCGCAAAATCGGCGGCGGCTGTTCTCCAATCGCCGATCCCAGCACTTCTCCCTGCCGATCCAAAAACAGAAAATGGGGGATGCCGTTCACCCGGTAGCGGCTCAGTTCTGGAAGCCACTTGGGATTATCCACATTGAGCATGACAAAGTTGACTTGATCGGCAAATTCCTTTTTGAGATTGGCCAGGAGGGGCGCCATCGCTCGGCAGGTGGTGCACCAATCGGCGTAGAACTCCACCAAAGAAGGTTTGCCATTGGCCTGAGCTTGCTCCCAAGGTATGGCCTCTTGGGCTAGAGCCTCTAGGTTGCTGCCCGCCTGACGACCCTGGCTGGCCAAAAACAAACCCACCGCTAAGAGCACAGCTGCCGCGGCAACCAGCCCGTTGCGCAACCGTTTTGCCCAGTCTTCCTTCATCTTTCCTCACCTTGCCATCCGCTGGATCTGACCTTAGCCGTCGCCTTCACCGTTTTAGCATCCCACCCTGTCCCACCGGTTCCGGCCAGAACCGGGTCTATGCCATCCCACGATCTTGGGCCGGGATCCCGGCTGGAGAAGAGGGCCAGGTGAGCGATAATGGGTGCGGCGTTTGCACCGATGGCTCAGCGATGCGCATCTCCTTGAAGTGGCTGCGAGAACTGGTGGATTTCCAACTTTCACCCGAAGAACTGGGAGAGGCCCTCACCCTGGCGGGGTTTGAAGTGGAAGAGATCGAAGACCGCCGCACCTGGGCAGATGGGGTGGTTTTGGGCAGGATCCTGGCTGCCGAGCCTCACCCCAACGCCGACAAGCTGCAGGTTTGCCAGGTGGACTTGGGATCCAATCGGCCTGCCACCATTGTCTGTGGAGCTGCCAACGCCCGCCCTGGGATCCTGGTAGCAGTGGCCACGCCCGGCACCCATTTGCCCGCCCTCTCCCTCACCATTGCCAAAGCCGACAAGCGGGGGGTGATCTCGGAGGGCATGATCTGCTCTCTGGCCGAGCTGGGGCTGGAGAAATCTTCCGAAGGGATCCACGAATTCCCGCCCGACTTGGATCTGGAGGTTCATCCGCTTGGCTCTGATGTGCGCCCCCTTCTAGGCTTGGACGATGTGGTGCTGGATCTCACTTCCACCGCCAACCGGGCCGATGCCCTGAGCATGGTGGGGATCGCCCGCGAAGTGGCTGCCCTCACCCGCAACCCGCTGCGCCTGCCCCCCGTCCAGCCTCTCCAAACCAAGCCCATCCCCAACTTTCAGTTGCGCATTGCCGACGCCAAAGCCTGCCCCGCCTACAGTGGCGTGTTGATCGAGGGGGTGAAAGTCGGCCCTTCCCCCGACTGGCTAAAACACCGACTGGCCGCCGCCGGGATGCGCTCCATCAACAACGTAGTGGATGTTACCAACCTGATCCTGCTGGAATGGGGCCAGCCCTTGCACGCCTTTGACTGGGAGCGCCTGCTCCAGGTCATGGGCAAGAAGAAACCCACCATCGAGGTGCGCTTTGCCCAGCCGGGAGAAACCTTAAAGACCTTGGACGGCCAAACCCGCACCTTGCAAGCCGATAGCCATCTCATTGTGGCCGGCAGCCAACCGGTAGCCCTGGCCGGGGTCATGGGAGGGGAAGAAACCGAGGTCGGCTCGACCACCACCCGCATTTTCTTGGAAGCAGCCGTATTCGATCCGGCGGTGACGCGGCGCTCGGCCCGGTCTCAAGGTCTGCGCACCGAGGCTTCGACTCGCTATGAGCGAGGGGTTAACTTTGCCACCCTCGATCAGGCCCGAGATCGGGCGGTGCAGTTGATCCTGGAACTGGCAGGGGGAGCAGTGGCCGGCCTCACCACCTTTGACCGGCGGCCCCCCCTGGAACGCAGCCTGAAATTGCGGCTGTCGCGGCTGATCGATGTGTTGGGGGACGAGGTGCAGGCGGCGGATGTGGAGGAGATCCTATCTGCCTTGGGCTTTCAGCTCTCCCGTTGCGAAGGGGCCAATTCCCAGAGTGCCCTCTCCCCCGCTACCGAGACGGCAACCGTGGCCAGCTGCGTTTGGCAGGTCGTCGTTCCCCCCTATCGCCTGCGGGACATTGAGCGGGAGATCGACCTCATCGAGGAGTTTGCCCGTCTCTACGGCTATGACCGCTTCTCAGAAACCCTACCCACCGAGCCGCAGGTGGGATCCCTTTCGGCGCGGGAAACATTCACCCGCCAGATCCGAGAAGTGCTGCGGGGCATTGGCCTGACGGAGGTGTATCACATCTCCCTCTGCCCAGCGGAGGAGGATGGATCTTTGGTGAGGATTGCCAATCCACTTTCGCCTGAATATTCAGCCGTGCGCAATGCGCTACTTCCCGGCCTGGTGGAGGCCTTCCGCTTCAACTGGGATCAAGGCAACGGCCCGCTCCAAGCCTTTGAAATCGGTCGTGTTTTTGCCCATGCCCTTCCCCCCAACCCCCACCCTTACCGAGAGGCCGAGCACATCGGCGGCATCTTGGGCGGGGATCCCAATCCCCACGATTGGCAGCACCGCAACCGACCCATGGACTGGTTCGAGGCCAAGGGACTGCTGGTCTCTGCCCTGGAGCGGCTGGGATTTGGCCCGGAGTTTCGTCTGGATCCCCCTGAAGAGCAATCGTCCCTGCTTCACCCCGGTCGCCAGGCCAGTTTGTGGATTGAGGGATCCCGCATCGGTTTGTTCGGGCAACTGCACCCCCGCCTCTGTCAGGAAAAGGGGCTGCCAGATCAGGTCTATGGGTTTGAGCTGCAGTTGGATCCCTTGCTGGAAAGCCTGGAGAGACGGGGCATTGTGCAATTTGTCCCCTTTTCGCCCTTTCCTGCTGCCGATCGGGATATCGCCTTCTTTGCGCCACTCGACCTTGCCGTTGGTGAGATCGAGAAGGTTATCCGTCGAGCGGGCGGAGAACTTCTCCAATCGGTGCAGCTTTTCGACGAGTACCGGGGCCAAGGAGCACCTGTAGGGCAGCGCAGCCTTGCCTTCCGCCTAGTGTACCGCGCTCCCGATCGCACCCTCACGGATGCGGAGGTAGAAGCTCTGCAAAACCAGGTGAGGGCGCAGTTGGCAACACAATTTCCGGTGACCTTGCGCAGCTAGCCGACCCCTCTGTAGCTACTATAACATCCTCCCGGCGCTCGTCCTGTGGACAGGGCGCGGGACTGATTGCCCCTGCACCCCGTTAGCTACACCGCTGGGAAGCCCCGCCCTCTATTAGGGGCTAGTGACTAGTGGCTAGCCACTATCCAGGGTGAGAGTCGGGATGAAAGGCGGGGACATGATGTTTTGTCCTTGACTGGTGCCATAAACATAAAAAGTAGCGGGGTTTTATACACTGCCGCTATAAACATCAAGTACAGGGTGGTGGGGCATCCCGTCCTTTTCGCGCTAGCAGCGCGGAGCGCTAACCGGAGTCACTGTTCGCGTTAGCGGGACGGAGTCCTTGAAGCCCGCACTCTCTCGCTTTAGCGGCGCGGAGCGCTTTGCATCAGTATGAGTGCGGGAGTATGTCACTTAAACCAGAAGCAGATCTCAGCTTTTGCCCAGCTTCAGCATCTGATCCACCACCCCTAGGGTTTCTTCGTAGAGGTAGTCGGGGCCAAGCCGCTGCAACTCGGCAGCCAGCAGGGTGTCGAGGGAGTCTTGCTCCAGGGGAGCCACCTGGCGAACCACACATCTCTGAGCACCCCCCATGGCTTCCATGCGCATACACCCTGTGATTTCGGAGCACAGCACAGTACAGGCGTCGGCTTCTTGGTTGCTGGAGGTGAGGCGCAGCCCGATGAGATCCCCCGGCTGGCTGATTTCCGAGGCCAAGGGCACAGCCGCCAGTTCTGCCATCACCTCACCGCCCATTTGGGTTTGAAAGCGGATGCGGTCAATCTTGTAATCGTGTTCTTGAGCCTGAACCCGCTCTGTGGGAGTCCATCCCAGGCGACCGGCCAGCCAGCCCAGGAAAAGGAACGCCTGGCAGGGATTGCCGGCTTTGTAGTCGAGGTTCACGCGATCTACGAGGTATAGGGACTCCCGCCGGTCGGGAGGGTCAAAGGCTTGGGCGGTGAGTTCCTGCCAAGGCAGCAGCCGCCGCCAGTTGAGATCCCCACAGTGGCGCCCCTCACCCACCAAGAGGTGGATTTCCTGCAGATCTTCTTCTGGATTGACAAAGCCCCGTGAATCGACGATGACCCGGTTGCTCAGAGCCACCAATTTTTGAAACAGCAAGCTGTTCAAATCCAGATCCCCTTGCCACCACAAAAAGGTGGGCAAGTTGGGGATCAGCAGCGAGGCAACGGTGCTGCAGGCCCGCACAAAGGCCGATTCGGGCGCTTTCAGGGTGATGTATTCGCAACAGACCAACGAGCTGCGCTGCTCACGGGTCACCGGACAGTAGGCGGCCACCTGGGCCTCGATGGCGTCGTCTGCAGATCCCTCCCGTTTGGCTCGCAGGTCAATGACGCGACAGGGGTTCTGGGTGGCGATGGCTTCGACGGTGGGGGAAGGCAGCAACAGCGCATCGTCCAGAGATTCGTACACCACCAGGGTAAAGGTGGCAGCGCGGGCGGCAACGCTCTCTCCTTTGGAAGACCAGATCTTGTTCAGCTCCTGCTCAATATCTTCGATGGAGACATCTTTCGGGGTTTGTAGGGGCAGGACGGCAGCAGATTGATCCATAGTCTCCTCCTGGAGTGGACTCTTGCTCGATTCTAGGCAGGGGGGTCGGCTGGCTGGGAAGGGCTTAAGGCCAGGTACAGATTGGCCAACTCAAGCCTGCGCTCCACACCCAATCCAGGAAATCAGAGGATCAAGCGGGCCGGGGCTGGATGCTCAGCTCCAAGGGGCAGGCGGGATCCCCTGTCAAGAGCACTCCGCGGCCATTGGCGTGCAAGTGCCGCACAATCCAGTACAGGGTTTCTATGCGCTCCGGGCAGCCCAGTTTCTCTGCCAGTTGGGGCAAAGTCAGGGATCCCTGGTGCTCCTGCACCGTCTCTAGCAATCGCCGTTGCAGCTCCAAGACAGCGCTGGCGGCTTTCTTGCCTGCTTCCACCCCCGGTTGATGGTAAGCGTTGATCTGGATTAGGGAGGCGTAGAGGCCCACGGCTCGCTCGTAGAGGGCAATCAAGGCCCCCACCGAGCGGGCATCCACCCGTGGCAGCGTCACGGTAATGGAGTCGCGACCGTTTTCGTAGAGAGCCTGGCGGGTGCCCTGCAGCAGGCCGCTCAGGTAGTCGCCACTGGTCACCTGCGGCTCCACGAAGGGGGAAGGGATCCCAGGCTCCCGATCCTGAAGCACCTCGATGAAGGTGACAAAGAAGTTGTTCAAGCCATCCCGCAACTGTTGGACGTAGGCATGTTGGTCGGTGGTGCCCTTATTGCCGTAAACGGCGATGCCCTGCTCCACGCGGTTGCCGTTTAGATCGTGGGATTTGCCCAGGGATTCCATCACCAACTGTTGTAAGTAACGGCTAAACAGCAGCAGGCGATCCTTGTAGGGCAAAACCACCATGTCCTTGCGCCCTTGCCCTTGACCGACGATGTACCAGGCCATGGCCAGTAGAGCGGCAGGGTTGCGCTCCAGGTGGGGCAGGCGGGTGGCCTCATCCATGGTGGCGGCCCCGGCCAGCAAAGCCCGGATATCAATGCCCTGCAACGCTGCCGGCAACAGGCCCACCGGGGACGTTTCGGAGGTGCGCCCCCCCACCCAGTCGAAGATGGGGAAGACCTCCAACCACCCCTCCTGCCGCGCCTGCTGCTCCAATTGGCTGCCGGGGCCGGTGATGGCCACCGCATGCGCAGAAAAAGGGATCCCAGCCTTTTGGTAGGCCAGCTTCACCTCCACCAAGCCATTGCGGGGCTCTGGGGTGCCGCCGGATTTGGAGGTGGTGATCACCAGCGTTTGCCCCAGTTGGTCTGCCAGCCGCCCCAGCACCCGATCGAACCCGTCGGGATCCGTATTGTCGATGAAGTGGATGTTCAGGGGGGGGTGCAGCGGAGCCAGGGCCTCCGCCACAAATTGCGGCCCCAGAGCTGAGCCGCCAATGCCGATGCAGAGCAGCTCGGTGAACCGTCCCCCCCCGCTGGCCGGGATGGTTCCGCGATGGATCTTTTCGGCAAAGGTTTCCACTCGCTCAATGGAATCCTGAATGGCCTGCCGGATTTCAGGGGTGGGAGCCAGCTCGGGCGCCCGCAGCCAATAGTGGCCCACCTGGCGGCCTTCGTCGGGGTTGGCAATGGCTCCTGCCTCCAAAGCCTGCATATCGGCAAAAGCCTGGGCAAAGCGAGGCCGCAGCGCTTCCACCTGAGGGGGAGTGAAACGGATGCGGCTGATATCGACGAAAATCTCCAGGCCGGGATGGTAGTAAAGCCAATCGCAGTAGCGCTGCCAGAGTTGGAGGCTGTCCATGGGATCCCTTTTGCCGAAATCCCTAACCAGCTTACCAAACTCTTTCTTACTCCCAGCCGAGGGTTGTGCGCTCCAGCCAGGACTGATCCAAACTGATGAGTGCCTCTTTGACCCCCACACCGGTCTCAGGGTGACGCCAGTCGGGAGCGATCTCCCCCAAGGGAGCTAAGACAAAAGCACGTTCCATCATGCGGGGGTGGGGCAACGTCAGCTCAGGGCTGTTCAGGATCCGGTTACCCACGGCCAGCAGATCCAAATCCAGGGTTCTGGCCTCCCAGCGGATGCGCCGCACCCGTCCTGCCTCCTGCTCGATGGCCAGCAGCGCCCTTAGTAACTCCAGGGGAGACTGGTAAGGGGGGAAGGGATCCAAGGCCACCACTGCATTGAGGTAATCAGGCTGTCCGGGTGGCCCCCCTTGGGCTGGGCTGCGGTAGAGACTGGAACGGGCCGCCACCTCTCCCAGCTGGGGCAGCTTCTGCACAGCCAGGCGCAACTGCTGCAGCGGATCCCCCAAGTTGCTTCCCAGGGCAATGTAGGCCAGGTCGGGATTCATACAGATCGGCGACGGTCGATCTCTACGTAAACATCATCGAACAGCCCCGGCAGGGGAGCTTGGGGCTTGTGAACCCGCACGGTCAGGGCCTCCAGCTGGGGATAGCTCTGCCACAGCCGCTCTGCAATCTGGTCTGCCAAGGTCTCGATCAAGCGGCGGCGCTGGCCGGTCACCTCTTGCCGCACCATCTCATACACTTGGGCATAGTCCACTGTGCCAGAGAGGTCATCCTGGATCTGGGCCAGGGAAAGCTGCATCTCCACATCCACCACAAAGCGCCCGCCCAAAACTGCTTCCTCCGGGCAGTGGCCGTGGTAAGCATGAAAGACAAGGCCCTGCAGCACCAGCCTACCCTGCATCATGGTGCAGAGCTTCCCAAGTGGCGAGGGCGGAAACATGAGCCGGCACGTTGTGAACCCGTACCAGGGCAGCTCCCCGGCTGGCCGCAAACAGGTGGACGGCCACGCTGGCGCTGTCTCGCTCGCTGGGCACGGCAATGCCGGAAAGCTTGCCCACAAAACTTTTGCGGGATGCCCCCACCAAAACTGGGTAGCCGTAGGCCACCAGCCGCGGTAGGGCTTTGAGCAGGGTTACATTCTGCTCAGCAGTTTTGGCAAAGCCCAAGCCCGGATCCAAAACAACGCTGGGCACGCCCGCTGCCAGGGCCCGCTCTGCCTGTTCCCTGAGAAAACCGAAAACCTCCCCCTCCAGGTCAGCATAGTCGGTCTGCTGCTGCATGGTGCGCGGTTCTCCCCGCATGTGCATGATCACCGCCGGCACCCCCTTTTCGGCACAGACCTGTATCATTTGGGGATCCCGCAGCCCGCTGACATCGTTGATGATGTGCGCCCCGGCAGCCAAAGCCGCAGCCGCCACCTCCGTTCTGCGCGTATCGACGCTGATGGGGATCCCGGATCCTTCCAGGGCCCGGATCACGGGCAAGACTCGGTCGCATTCCACCTCCACCGATACCGGCTCGGCTCCCGGACGGGTGGACTCGCCGCCAATATCCACGATCAAGGCCCCTGCCGCTGCCATGGCTTTGGCTGCCTGCACAGCCGCTTCTGGGGATCCCCACTGGCCGCCATCGCTGAAGCTGTCGGGGGTAACGTTTAGCACCCCCATCACCCCAACGCCCCGCCAAGAAAGACGGTAGCCCCCTGGCGTCTGTTCTGCCCCAGGCAGAGGACGTCGGGAGATCAAGCTGGTAACACCCATAACCGCTGCAGGCTGCCGTGTTGCAAAAGCAGGGGGAAAAGTCTCCCACTGCCTAGGATGGTATTGCCGTCAATCCCAAGGCTGGCGCAAGCCCAACAGGATTCTACAAAATTTTTTACAACGTCCTTACAGAGCCACGATTGGTGAAAGGCTGCCCCTGCCGGCTCAAGCGCAAGGAATGGCCCCCGCCGACAGAGGAAGCTCTCCCGCTCTGGCTAGAACATGATGTCGTCTTCCGAACGACCCCAAATACACCAAATGATAGAGGCAAAGATCGCCATGTAAACCCAGGCCATCGGGCCGTATTGCAGCAGATCCATCAATACATCCCTAAAACATTTGTTTATCTAGTCCAATTATTGTGATGTTTCGTTACAGCGTCAACCGTTTTCTTAGGAAAAGGCCCCCTCTCAGACCCAGCCGGAGCTGCGCTGGGATCCCTTGTCCAGGGCGGGTTAAGTCTTTTTGCCTAAAGACAGGGAGCAAGTCTTCAGTTTCTGAGAAAACCCAGCTTGCCTGAGAGATGCAGGAGGATAGGGAACTAGACATTGAAGCGGAAGTGCATCACGTCCCCTTCCTGGACGACGTAGTCTTTGCCTTCGCTGCGCAGCAGGCCCTTTTCTTTGGCGGCATTCAGGGATCCCGCCGCCACCAGATCGGCATAGGCCACCGTCTCGGCCCGGATGAAGCCCCGCTCAAAATCGGAGTGGATCACCCCGGCTGCCTGAGGGGCTGTGGCGCCGACTGGAATCGTCCAAGCGCGGGTTTCTTTGGGGCCAGAGGTAAAGTAGGTGCGCAAGCCCAACAGCTCGTAGGTGGCTCGGATGAGAGATTTCAGCCCGCCCTCTTTTACCCCTAACGAATCCAGATAGGCCTGTCGCTCGTCGGGGGGCAGCTCCACCAGTTCCGCCTCCACCTGGGCTGAGACCACCACCACACCTGCCCCTTCCGCCTCGGCAAATTGCCGCACCTGCTCCACCCAGGCATTGCCGCTGGCCAGATCCGTTTCCGCCACATTGGCGGCGTAGATGACTTTTTTGCGGGTGAGCAGCCCCAACCCTTTGATCAACTGCTCTTCTTCTGGGCTGAGGGGTACCAGGCGAGCCGGCTTGCCCTCGTCCAAGGCAGCCTGTAATTGTTCCAGAGCCTGCAACTCGAGTTGGGCGGTTTTGTCGGACTTTGCCTGCTTGCGCACCCGCTCTATGCGCCGCTCGATCTGGGCCAAATCCGCCAAGGCTAGCTCCAAGTTGATCACCCCGATATCCCGCAAGGGATCCACCGAACCCGCCACATGCACAATGTTCTCGTCTTGGAAGCAGCGCACCACGTGCACCACGGCGTCCACCTGGCGAATGTGGGAGAGAAACTGGTTGCCCAGACCCTCCCCCTTGCTGGCTCCAGCCACCAGCCCGGCAATATCCACAAACTCGATTTGGCTGGGGATGATCTCGGCAGAACCGCTGATCTTGGCCAGCACCTGCAAGCGCTCGTCGGGCACCGCCACCCGCCCCACATTCGGCTCAATGGTGCAGAAGGGAAAGTTGGCCGCCTCGGCTTTGGCATTTTCACAGAGGGCGTTGAACAAGGTAGATTTGCCTACGTTGGGCAGGCCGACAATTCCAGCTCTCAACATCCAGATCTTGGGGAAAAAGCCAAAAACCAGGGTAACGGGATCCCTTGCCCAGCGGAAAGATCCCTACTCTGACGTTAGCATTTGCCGCCCCTTTCCCAACCGGTGGATCCGCTCCCAAGCGCTCCGCGCCGCCAACGCCACCACCCTCGGCTCCTCTCCCAAGAGAACTGTATTTTTTGTCAGCTGCACAGTGTTGGGCAGCTGAGGTCTTTTGACATCCTCCCCGGCCTTTAGGCCGGAGATTCCTACCACGCTGCGCATGGATGGCTCCTTGCGCAGTCGTCTCGGCGGGTTCCTGCTTCCGACCGCCCGTGCAGTTCGATCCAC